>JBEIQU010000045.1:0-9319 GCA_040376355.1 Prochloraceae cyanobacterium
GCCCAGGCCAATCACTCCAACGTTGGTGGGGGAGAAACCGCTCACCCCACGCTGGCGCCGAAGCTGGTTTCACGACCCCAGGCGGGGGCAGGGGCGGCCTGCTGCTCCGGTGCGCTGTCTCGTGACACCACCGTGGGGGAGGAGGGCTCTTCGCTGGCGGCGGTGGTGACGGTGACGCAGCTGGGGGCGAACAGGAAGATGCTCTCGCCCACGCGCTCCTGATGGCCATCGATGGCAAAGGTGCCGCCGGCCACGAAATCCACCGCACGCTGGGCCTGATCCGGCTCCATCATCGTGAGGTTGAGAATCACGGTTTTGCGCTCGCGCAGGGCCTGGATGGCGCGGGGCATTTCATCGAAGCTGCGGGGTTCCATCAGGGTCACCTCCGCAGCGGAGGTGGAGATGCCCGGCATGCCGATCACATTGCTGCCGGCGAAGGGATCCAGGCTCTCGAAGTCGCTGGTCAGCGCCAACGCACCCGACGGGGTGGTGCTGCCCGACTCCGGCATGTCGCCGTGGTCGTAGTCCAGCTCGTCGTCGTAGCCATCCAGGTAGTCATCACCGGAGACAACGGCACGAAGGCGGGAAAGCAACGACACCTCGAATCCTCAGGCTTGCACTGAACCTAAATAGCGTCCCACATGAACACTGACAAGGGTTTCGCTCGCAAGTTTTTAAGCAAATGATCCCAATCAGGTTCGTGAACCAAACAGGGCCGAACCAATGCGCACCCAGGTGCTGCCCGCCCGGGCGGCCTCTGGCCAGTCGCCGCTCATGCCCATCGACAGCTCGGACAGCCCCAGATCCCTAGCCAGGGCAGCACACTCGCAGAACAACTCCTCCCGCTGCTCGGGCCCCAGCCCCAGGGGCGCCATGGTCATCAGGCCGGTGATGCGCAGGGGCTCCAGGGCCTGCAGCTGCGGCCAGGCCTCCAGCAGGCCCTCGCGGCTGAAGCCCCCTTTGCTGGGGTCGTCGCGCAATTTCACCTGCAACAGCACCTGGGGTGCCACCCCCTCTTCCGCCGCGATCCGGGCGGTGCGCTGCGCCAGGGGGAGCGAATCGACCGAATGCAGGGTGCCGAAGCGCTGCAGCACCGGCCGCACCTTGTTGGCCTGCAGATGGCCGATGAAATGCCAATCCAACGGCCCCAGATCCGCCAGCGCCTCCTGCTTGAGGCTGGCCTCCTGGAGCCGGCTCTCCCCAAAGCTGCGCTGGCCCAATTCCGCCAGGGTGCGCATGGCCTCGGCGCTCTGGCCCTTGCTCACCGCCAACAGCCGCGTGTGTGGCGGCAACTGGGCCTGCAGGTGCCGCAGGCGGTCGGCTGCGCCGGGGGCTGCAGTCAAGGGGCTAGATGAAGGTCTTGTCGAACAATTGTCGCCAGCTGCTGTGCAGCTCTGGGCTTTGCCGCCGGGCGCGGGCCAGGTTCTGCTCAGCAATATGGCGGGCATCCATGAGCGGAATCACCTCAAACTGCGCCCCCCTCTCCTGCAGCGTCACCACAAAAAACATGCGCTGGGCATAGAGCGTGGCGTAGAGATCACGGCCCTCGCCAGCTTCCGCCACGCGATACAGCAGGCCAAACGTGGGGTGATTGAGGTAGCGCTCGGTGTTCACGACTTAACCCGGCGTGTCTGTGCCAACGGCAACCAATCAAAGGTCACCGTACCTCCACCGCAGCCCCAGCAACACCAACAACCCCAGCCCTGCACACCACTGCAGGGGCCAGCGCCCCAGCGGAGCGCGCAGGAGCTGATCCGGAGCGATCCAACGGCCGCCACGGGCCACCAGGGCTTCCGCCCCCTGTTCGGCCCGCAGCAGCACGTTGGCCAGCAGCCGCTCCCCCAGGGCCAGCACCAACCCCAGCGAGGCCTGCCAACCCAGTCGCCGCAGATTCACCGAACGGGTGGCCACCGACCGCAGCAGGTTTTGAAACTCTTCCTGCACCAGGGGCAGAAACCGCAACGACAACAGCAGGGTGAAGCCCAGCCGCTCCACCGGCACCCCCAGACGCCCCAGGGGCGCCAGGCACCAGCCCATGCCCCACACCAAACTCTCCGGCGGCGTGGTGAGCAGCAGCAGGTTGGCGCTGTGAATCACGGTGACCAGCAGGGTGGCGCTGTTGAGGCCCAGCTCCGCCGAGCGGCGCGTGATCACCAGGGGGCCTAGGGGAACGGGCCCCAGCTGCAGGGGGCCCCAGCGCACCAGCTCCCAGCGCATCCCCCGGTGCTCCGGGGCGAGCCGCAGCTCGGTGGGGGGGCGACTGAGGGGGGCCGGCTGAACGGCATCGGTGGGCAGTAACGCCGCCAGCACGCCCACCAACAGGGCCAGGGCTAACAGCAGCGGCAGGGTGCGGCGCCAGAGGCGCCAGGGCAAACCGCTGGCGGCGGTGATCACCAGCAACAGCCCCACCAGGGCCAGCCGCCACCAGGGGCCGGCCAGGATCGGGGTGAGCAGAAAGGCCAGGGTCCAGGCGAGCTTGAGGCGCGGATCCAGATCCCGCAGCCAGCTGCCGCTGCCATCCACGTATTGCCCGATGGGGATCTGGCGCAGCCAATCCATCAGAGGGGCATCCGCTCAGCGGCCGCGCGCCTGCTGCCGCGCCAGATCCTTCTCGGCATCGCGCTGCTGCTTGCCGCGCCAGAACAACTTCAACGGCGAGCCCTCAAAGCCCAGCCCCTCCCGAATCTGACGCTCCACGTAGCGGCGGTAGGTGTCGCCAAACAGTTTGGGGTCGTTCACGAACAACGTGAAACTCGGTGGCCGGGTGGCCACCTGGGTGCCGTAGTAGATGCGCCCTTGGCGGCCGCCGCGGCTGGTGGGGGGCGAGCGCCAGCTCACCGCCTCCTGCAGCACCTCATTCACCACCGACGTGCTCACCCGGCGGCGGTGCTGCTCCACGGCCACGGCGGCGATGGCGAACAGGCTCAGCACCCGCTGGCCAGTGAGGGCCGAGGTGAACAACATCGGCGCCCAATCCAGGAAATAGAGCTTGGCCCGCAGCTCCTTTTCCATGGCGGGCATGGTGTGGGAATCCTTCTCGATTGCATCCCACTTGTTCACCACCACCACGCAGGCGCGGCCCTCCTCTTCAATGCGGCCCGCCAAGCGCTGATCCTGCTCCGTGACCCCATCGAGCGCATCGATCACCAGCACGCAGACATCGGAGCGCTCAATCGCCTTGAAGCTGCGGTTGATGCCGAAGAACTCGGGGCCGTAGTTCACCGAGCGCTTGCGACGGATGCCGGCGGTGTCGAGGATCTTCCAGGTGTGACCGTCGCGCTCGATGGTGGTGTCGATCGTGTCGCGGGTGGTGCCACGGATCGGGCTCACGATCGCCCGCTTCTCCCCGCAGATGGCATTGAGCAGACTGGATTTACCCACGTTGGGGCGACCCACGATCGCCAGCTGAATCGGTTCCTCACCCTCCAGTTCCTCGGTGGGGGGCAGGTGCTCCACCAGCTTGTCCAGCAGGTCGCCGGTGCCGGCGCCGTGGATGGCCGAAATCGGGTGGGGTTCCCCCAAGCCCAGGCTCCAGAACTCCGCCGCCATCGACAGGCCCGCTTCCGGCGACTCGCACTTGTTCACCGCCAGCATCACCGGCACGTTGTGGCCGCGCAGCCATTCGGCGATCGATTCATCGGCCGCCGTGAGGCCCTGCTGCCCATCGGCGATCACCAGGGCCACAGAGGCCTCCGTCAGGGCCAGGTTGGCCTGCTCGCGGATCTCCGGCAGAAACTCGCTGTCGTCGTCAAACACCAGGCCGCCGGTGTCCACCACCTTGAAGTGGCGGTCCCGCCAGTAGCCGTCCTGATAGGTGCGATCGCGCGTCACACCGGGCTCGTCGTGGACGATCGCTTCCCGGCTGCGGCAGAGCCGATTCACCAGGGTGGATTTGCCCACATTGGGGCGGCCAATGATGGCGACGACCGGCAAGGCCAAGGGGTTATGACGACGACTGTCCTGCTTTGACCCTACAGGCCGGCCCCTGGCGCAACAGGGCGGCGGGGGCTGGCACGGCGCAGGCGGCGGAAGCCGAAAACTTTCCAAGGGTCGCAGACTGCGACGCACTGAGTCTCGCTAAGGGAAGGGTGTTTCTTCCCAGCCGCCCGGGCGGCCACCCGCGATGGTGGAACTGATCGCCGCAATCGTGGTCGACCTCTCCGACCAGAAGCTCTACGTCTACAACCCGCAGCAGGAGCTGGTGCGCACCGTGCTGGTGAGCACCGGCAAGGCCACCAGCCCCACCCCCACCGGCGAAGGGCAGGTTTTCACCAAGGACCGCAGCGTCACCATGCGCGGCCGGGGCTACGTGGCCCCGGGGGTGCCCTGGGCCATGTGCATCACCGAAAACGGCGCCATCTGCATGCATGGCGCCCCCTGGCAGGAGGCCGCGGGCGAGGCCTTCGGGGTGCCCCGCAGCCACGGCTGCATCCGCATCCCCAGCCCCCACGCCCGCTGGCTGTTTGAAAACACCCCCGTGGGCACCCCCGTCACCATCCAGTCGTGAGCGGCTAAACCCGCCGGCCCTCAGGAGATCGGCAGGTCACCGGGATGGCCCGCCACCGGATCGGCGGGTTGCTCCAGCAGGGGCGGCAACGGCCCCTGCTCCGCCAGGGGCTCACCACGCTCCGCCAGGTGGGCCAGCAACCAGTTCACCGCCGTGGCGCGGCGGGTGCGGCGCGGGTAGAGCTCACCAATCCTGTAGCCGGCAAAGCCAAGCTGCTCCTTGAGCAATTGCTTGTGCGGCTTGGCAATGGAGCGGGTGAGGGCCACGCTGGCGGGGCGCTCCGCAATGAACTGCGGCGCGAGTGGAAAGGCTTGCCCCCAGGCCTCCGCCGTGTCGGGCCCGGCGACCCAGTGGCCGGCGCCGTCGGGGCCATAGCCCAGCCGCGGCCAGATCAGCTCACACACGAAGCGATCACTGGTGCGGTCCGCCAGCACCGCCTCCAGCAGCACCCGGCTCAAGGGGAAGGGTTCAGGCGCCATCACCTGGAGCATCACAATCGGATCACCATGATCCACACCCCACCGCTGCCTTTGGAGGCGCTGCAGCTGGCCGGCAACGGCACACCGCGCAGCCTGCGCTGCCGGGTGCTGCAATCGCCGCTGGCGGGGGTGAGCGACCGCATCTTCCGCGGCCTGGTGCGCCGCTGGGCGCCCGATGCGCTGCTGTTCACCGAGATGGTGAACGCCACCAGCCTCGAGCTGGGCCATGGCTTGATGAAGGTGGAGGAGCTCTCCAGCGAAGCCGGCCCGATCGGGGTGCAGCTGTTTGACCACCGCCCGGCCGCCATGGCCGATGCGGCCCGGCGGGCCGAGGCGGCGGGGGCGTTCCTGATCGACATCAACATGGGCTGCCCCGTGAAGAAGATCGCCAAGAAGGGCGGCGGCAGCGGCCTGATTCGCGATCCGGAGCTGGCGGTGCGGATCGTGGACGCAGTGGCGGCCGCCGTGGACATCCCCGTGACGGTGAAGACCCGGCTGGGCTGGTGCGGCCTCGACCCCGGCACCGACCGGGCAGAGGCCGCCGCGGCCTGGTGCCGCCAGCTGGAGAGCGCCGGCGCCCAGTTGCTCACCCTGCACGGCCGCAGCCGTGAGCAAGGCTTCAAGGGCAGCGCCGATTGGACCGCCATCGCCGCCGTGAAGCGCGCCCTGGCCATTCCTCTGATCGCCAACGGGGATGTGAACAGCCCCGCCGACGCCCTGCGCTGCCTGGACGCCACCGGCGCCGATGGGGTGATGGTGGGGCGGGGCAGCATGGGGGCCCCCTGGCTGGTGGGGCAGATCGATGCCGTCCTCAGCGGCCGGCCCGTGCCCGCCACCCCCGGAGCCCTGGAGCGGATTCAGTTGGCGGCGGAGCAGCTGCGGGCCCTGGTGGCCAGCCGCGGCGACCACGGTCTGCTGATCGCCCGGAAGCACATGGGCTGGACCTGCACGGGCTTCACCGGGGCTCCACAGCTGCGCCATGGCCTGATGCGGGCCCCCACACCGGCGGCGGCCCTGGAGCTGCTGGATCAGGCGGCCGCGGGCCTGACTGCCTAGCCGTGCAGAGCGATCTGGAACAGATCGCGGCAACCGCTGATCGCCTGCACCGCCAGCAACAGGGCCATCAACAAACCGGAGGCCATGTGCAACCGGCGCCAGGGCAGGGAGCGCTGCAGCTCCGGCCGGGCGGCGGTGGAGAGCAACAGCAGCCCGCACAGCAGCCAGCCGGCCCAGAAATGCGATTGCCAGAAGGCGGGCTCCCAGGGGTGATCGCTGAGGCGCCACACGCTGGGCTGCAGCCCCAGGGCCAGCAGCGCCAGCCAGGCCAGCAGGGCGAAGGCCGCCCGCAGTCCGGCCCGGCGCACGCGCCACAGGGCCAGCACACTGCCCAGGCATCCCGCCGCCACCGCCAGCAGCGGCAACCCCTGCGCCGGGGTCAAACCGGCCTTGGCGAAGCTCCAGAGCAGTGCCACCAGCACCGCCAACACCGTGCCGGTGGTGAGCCAACGGCCGTGGTCGGCGTGCTCGATCGGCACCAGATCGGGCTGCTGGGTAATGCCCAGGCGTTTTTCGCGCACCAGGATCCCCAGGCGGATCGTCGCCCCCACCACGGGATAGACGAACAGGATCATCAGCACGGGGTGCAGCAGGGCACCCCACTGGATCGCGGTCATGGGAGCACCTCCGGCCAGCTCTGGCGGACCAATAACAGTGAAAAGTAGGGCTGCTCGCTGGCGGCCACCGCCGCGGCCGGGGCCAGCAGCTGATCGGGCCATCCCACCCGCTGGGCAAACAGCGCCTGCTCCAGCAGGCCCCGCGCCTCCAGGCAGGCACGCACCCAGGGCCAGCGGCGGCCCAGTTTGAGCAGGGCCAGCACCGTGGCCGCGGCGGCGGACTGCTCCAGCAACTGCTCCAACTGCTCCGGTGTCTCCGGCGTGGGGCGGATCAGCAAGGCCTCCTGCTGCAGGGCCAGGGGCCAGGCCATCCCCTGGCTGGAGGCCGCCGCCGCCGCCGCCGCCGCGGCACTGATGCCCGGAATCACCCGCAGGGGACAGGCGGGATGGCGCTGGCCCAGGGCCAGCAGCACATAGGAACAGCTGGCATACAGGGAGCTGTCGCCCTCACACAGCAACACCGCCCGATGGCCGGCGGCCACCTCCGCCGCCAGGGCATCGGCGGCGGCATGCCAGGCCAGCCGCCGCGGCTCGGCCTCCACCACCATCGGAAATAGCAGCGGCAAGCGCCGCTGTCCGGGCGCGATCCAGGGATCGGCGATGCGGGCCGCCATCCCTCCCGCCTCAAGCTTGGCCACGGGATAGGCCACCACATGGGCCGCCTCGATCGCCCGCTGGGCCGCCACGGTGATCAGCTCCGGGTCGCCCGGACCCACCCCCACCAGGGTGAGCCCAGGGGGCTGGAGGGCGTCGGCTGCTGGCACGCGCTGGGGACGGATCATTGACTTTCTAGGCTGGCCCCGTGCCGCAGAGCAGGCCCATGAGTCATCTGCAGATTTTTCCAGTGGATGGCGGCCCCGATCCCATCCCCTGCTTCGCCAGCAACGAGGCCAGCCTGATCCGATCCGCACTGGCCGAGCGGGGCATCGGCTTTGAGCGCTGGCCGGCCCGTGCCCAGCTACCGGAGGCCGCCAGCCCGGAGCAGATCCTGGCGGCCTACGCCGCAGAGATTGCCCGGGTGCAGGCCAGCGGCACCTACCCCACGGTGGATGCCATCCGCATGACCCCGGAGCATCCCGACCGGGAGGCCCTGCGCCAGAAATTCCTGGCGGAGCACACCCACAGCGAAGACGAGGTGCGCTTCTTCGTGGAGGGCCGTGGCCTGTTCTGCCTGCACATCGGCGATGAGGTGCTGCAGGTGCTTTGCGAGGCGGAGGACTGGATCAGCGTGCCGGCCGGCACCAAGCACTGGTTTGACATGGGCAGCGCCCCCCACTTCTGCGCCATCCGCTTCTTTGACAACCCGGAGGGCTGGGTGGCCCAGTTCACCGGCGACCCGATCGCCTCCCACTTTCCGCTGCTGGATTAGCCGCCGGCCACCCCCACCGAATGCATGCGCAGGCCGTGGGGGTCGGCCAGTTCACCGCGGAGGGCTTCCCACTCCAGCTGCGCCAGGGCCTCCAGCCGCGCCACCGTGGCCTCACGGCCATGGCGTTCCTCCGCCAGCACCCAATAGAGGCCGAAATGGCGCGCCTCGCTAGCCAGGAGCTCCCCGTAGAGCCCCCGAAGCTCTGGATCCTCGGCATGGGCGGCGAGCAGGGCCATGCGCTCATGGCTGCGGGCTTCGATCAGCCCAGCCACCAACAGGGCATCGAGCTGCCGCTGCGGCTCCTGACGCCGCACGGCCGCCGCCAGGCTGGCGCCATAGGCCGGGGCCGCCAGGGGCCGCAGCGCGATGCCGCGGCGCTCCAGCACCTGCAACACCAGCTCGAAGTGCTCCAGCTCTTCGCGGGCCAGGGGGCTGAGGGCCTCCGCCAGGGGCGCGTCGCTGGGGTAGCGGAACATCAGCTGGAGGGCCACGCCAGCGGCCTTGCGCTCGCAATGGGCATGGTCGATCAGCAGCAGATCCGGGCGGGCATTGGCCGCCTCCAGCCAGGCGGCCGAACTCGGGGCCGCCAGCCACTTCACCCGGGCGGTGGGGTTCTCCAGCAGGGCCGTCATGTGGCAGCGGCGGCCCGCAGCCGCTCCACCAACCCCTGCAGGGCCAGGCCATAGCTGGTGGGTCCGAAACCGCAGATCACCCCCACGGCCCTGTCGGCCAGCATCGAGTGGTGGCGGAAGTCCTCGCGGGCATGCACGTTGCTGAGGTGCAGCTCCACATAGGGGATGGCCACCCCCAGCAGGGCATCCCGTAGCGCAATGGAGCTGTGGGTGAGGGCAGCGGCGTTGATCAGGATCCCCTCCACCTGGCCCCGGGCGGCATGGATGCGATCCACCAGGGCTCCCTCATGGTTGCTCTGGAAGCACTCCAGCTCCACCCCCAGGCTGCTGGCCTGCTGTACCAGGGCCGCCTGGATCTGCTCCAGGGTCTGGGTGCCATAAAGACCCGGTTCCCGCTGGCCCAGCAGGTTGAGGTTGGGGCCGTTCAGCAGCAGCAGGCGCATCGAAACCGCCGGTGATCCGGCCTCCACTGCCGTGATCGTAGGGAGCGGGTCCAGGGGCGGAACCACCGGCTGGTAAGGTCTTGAGGTGTGGTTCGGGTCGGTGCCCGAGTGGTTAATGGGGGCGGACTGTAAATCCGCTGGCTCTGCCTACGCTGGTTCAAATCCAGCCCGGCCCACCTTCCACATGCCCTTGTAGCTCAGCGGTAGAGCACTCCC
>JBEIQU010000129.1:0-5184 GCA_040376355.1 Prochloraceae cyanobacterium
AACCACACCGTCACCGGGGCGGTATTCGCCGATGGGGAGCTGCGCATCACCACCATCGATGAGTTCCCGGTGAACGTGGCCCCCAGCCGCCACATGCTGTTCACCCGGCACCGCGACATGCCCGGCATCATTGGCCACCTGGGCTCCGTGCTGGGCGAGCACAACGTCAACATCGCCTCGATGCAGGTGGGCCGCCGCATCGTGCGTGGTGATGCCGTGATGGTGCTGAGCCTGGATGACCCCCTGCCCCCGAGCCTGCTGGCCACGATCCACGCGATCAACGGCATCCAGGAGGCCCACCCCGTCACCCTCTGATGGCGCTCTCCTGGTGGCGGCTGGAGCTGCCCTGCCCACCGGAACTCGAAGATTCGCTGATCTGGAAGCTCAACGCCCTCGGGGTCCATCGTGTGGCGCTGCAGCACCGTCCTGAGGCGCCGGACCAGCGTCAGTTGGTGGCCTGGCTGCCGGCGGCGGATTGGCCGTTGCCCGAACGGGAGCAGCTGCCAGCGGCCCTGGCGCCCCTGGCGGCCACCTTCGGCCTTGCGCTGGCGCCCCTGGCCTGGCGGGAGCAGGCGGATGAGGACTGGAGCCTGAGCTGGAAGCAGCACTGGCAGCCCGATCCCGTGGGCCAGCGTCTGCTGATCCTGCCAGCCTGGCTGGATCTGCCGCCGGAGCACGCCGATCGCCTGGTGATCCGCATGGATCCCGGCAGTGCCTTCGGCACCGGCAGCCACCCCACCACCCGCCTCTGCCTGGAGGCCATCGAACAGCTGCCCAGCCTGCCCGGCTCGCGGGTGGCCGATCTGGGCTGCGGCAGCGGCATCCTCGGCATTGCCGCCCTGCTCCAGGGGGCTAGCAGCGTGGCGGCGGCGGATACCGATTCCCTGGCGGTGCGCGCCACCCGCGACAACGCGGTGGTGAGCGGCTTCAGCGGGCAGCTCACGGTGGACCTGGGCTCCGTGGAGCGCCTGGCGGAGCTGCTCGAGGGCCGGCCCGCCGATCTGCTGCTCTGCAACATCCTGGCGCCGGTGATCGAGGCCCTCTGCCCCGCCTTCGCCACCGTGTTGGCCCCCGATGGGCTGGGGCTGCTGAGCGGCCTGCTGGTGGATCAGGCGCCGCGGTTGCAGGCGGTCTTGGCGGAGCAGGGCTGGCGGGCGGAGCTCAGCGCCCAGCAGAGCCAGTGGGGGCTGATGACCTTGCGCCGCGGCTGATCCGGCCCAGCGGCCCCCTCGGCGTTACATAAGTCACACTGATGTGTGCCGGGTGTTCTGATTGGCCTTCGCGGCCAGATGCCCACAGAACCCCGGGAAACGGTCGTGGCGGATGTAGGAAGGGTCCGTCCTGCGGGCATGGGTTCGTCCCAGCTGCCTGTGAGCCCCAATCCCTTCCATGGCTTCCTACAAGGTCACCCTCATCAGCGAGGCAGAGGGCCTCAACAAGACCATCGAGGTTCCCGACGACCAGTACATCCTCGACGCCGCTGAAGAGCAGGGCATCGACCTCCCCTATTCCTGCCGTGCCGGTGCCTGCAGCACCTGCGCTGGCAAGCTGACCGCCGGCACCGTCGACCAGTCCGATCAGAGCTTCCTGGACGATGACCAGATCGAAGCTGGCTTCGTGCTGACCTGCGTGGCTTACCCCACCAGCGACTGCACCATCAAGACCCACGCCGAAGAAGAGCTCTACTGAGCCCTGTTTGACTGCCGACGCCGGGCGTGCCCGTTCACGCCCCGTCCTGCAAGTCCGTCAAACCACCCTTCGGGGTGGTTTTTTTGTTGTGACCGCCGTCGTCTGTCGTGACCGCCGCCAACCCTTCGGTTGTGACCCCGCCCCAGGGCCCACCCCAGGTGGAGCGGCTGTTTGAGGCCGGCAGCGAGCACACCAGCCCCGGTGGTCAGTACAGCTTCCGTGTGCTGGGTCCCTGTTGTCGGCTGTTTGACCGCGAAGAGCTGCCCTGGCCCTGCTGCCGCATCGCCTGGCGCAGCAAGGAGCCCAGCTGGCGGCGCGTGGGCCGCCGTTTTGTGGCCGATCTGGCCTCCCGCCGCTGCCCCTCCTACGCGGTGGAGTTGTTGCAGCCCGGTTCTCGCCCCACCACCACCGTGCTGACCCTGTTCTCCCTGCGGCTGGCGGCTCCGCTGCAGGAGTGGTGGTACAGCAAGCAGCTGGCCTCCATGGAGCCCCAGAACAGCCTGCCGCCTGATCACGAAAAAGCCCCGCCGTGGCGGGGCTTGGCTGAGGAGGGCTGAATCCGGCTCCTGACTCTGGGCCTGGAATCCGGAGCCGTTGGGATCAGAAGTAGATCTTGCCGCCGCCCCACTGCAGGCCTTGCACCTTGGGGGCCACAAGGATGAAGCCGGCCATCAGGCGCAGGTCTTCATCGCTGAGGTCGCGCATTTTCACGAACACGTCGCTGCTGCGGATGCTCGGATGCACGTCGGCAATGCTGTATTCGCCGTCGTAGCTGGTGGGGTCCTTCATGTAGTCCACCAGGGCATCGACGTTGTCGCGGGCGGGGGTGGCCAGGGCCAGGGTCTCGGGATCGAGGCCCACGTTTTGGTTGGTCTTGGTGATGCCACCGGCGTGGCATTCGCCGCAGCTGCTGTTGAAGATCTTGCGACCGGCCTTGATCTCCTGTTCGCTGAAGCTCACCTGGGCGCCGTCGGGGTTGCCGGAAACGGTGAGCTGTTCAGCGGTCCATTGGGCCGCCTGGACCGGGCCGGCCAGACCCAGCAGCAGCGCCAGGGGAAGGACCAGCAACCGGGCCAGGGACCGGAGGGCAGAGGAGAAGAAAGAGGCCATCGAAAAAGCCGGCAACGTGGCGGTAGAGACCGCGCCAGAGCTCTTGTATCACGGCCAATGGGCCGGCTGGTTGCCCGGGCCTCAGGCACTCACGAACTGTTGCAGCCTCAGGCTTCGGCGGGGCTCAGCTCCAGGGTCAGGAAGTCCTTGGCCAGTTCGGTGTTGGGGAAGATCGCCCGCGCTTCCGCCAGCAGGTCGTCCGGGGTCACGGGGTTGCCCGGCATGTAGCGGGGGCTGAGGTGGGTGAGCATCAGCTGTTTCACCCCCGCTGCCAGCGCGGTCTGGGCGGCCATGGTGCTGGTGGAGTGCTGGCGGGCGATGGCCATCTCCGCCTCGGCATGGGCGAAGGTGCTCTCGTGGATCAGCAGATCGGCCCCGCGGGCCAGTTCCACCGCCGCTTCGCAGAACACCGTGTCGGTGCAGTACACCACGCTGCTGCCGGGCCGCGGCGGCCCGCAGAGCTGGGCCCCGTTGATGATGCGCCCGTCGTCGAGGGTCACCGTCTGCCCGGCCTTGAGCTGGGCGTAGATCGGCCCCGGGGGGATGCCCAGGGCCCGGGCCTGCTCCACATCGAAACGCCCCGGGCGCGGCCGCTGATCCACCCGATAGGCGAAGGCCGGCACCCGATGGGTGAGGGGGGTGCAGCGCACCTGGAGGTCGTCGTCCTCCAGGAGCACTGCACCACTGTGGGCCGCCTGCTTCACCCGGTGGGTACGCAGGGGATAGCCGATGCGGGTGGAGGAGGTGCGCAGCACCCCTTCGAGGTAATCGCGCAGCGGGTCGGGGCCATAGAGGTCGATGCCGCTGCAGGCGCCCGCCAGCCCCAGGCTCGCCAGCAGCCCCGGCAGGCCGAACACGTGGTCGCCATGCATGTGGGTGATGAAGATCCGGCTCAACTGGCTCACCCGCAGCTCGCTGCGCAGGAACTGGTGCTGGGTGCCCTCGCCGCAGTCGAACAGCCATAGCTCGGCCCGTTGCGGCAGCCGCAGGGCCACCGCAGATACATTGCGGCCCCGGGTGGGAACGCCGGAACTGGTGCCGAGGAAGGTGACCTGCACGGCCGGCGCGACCCCGGTCTCACTGAGCTGATCGTGCCACGTCGGGGCTGGCGCCCCTCCGGGCGGGTCGCCACAATGGCCTGCCAGGCCTGGTTCGCTGTTCCATGCGTCGCCCGCTGCCCTCCGCGTTGGGCTGTCTCGGTCCCTTGGCGTCCTTGGCGCTCGCCGGGGCCGTGGCGCTGCCCGCCGCGGTGCAGGCCGGCACGCGCCAGCCCCAGCTGCGGGTGTTGCTGCTGCAGGGGGGCGGTGCGCAGCTGCGGGCCCCTGCGACCGCCGCCGGGCTGCGGGTGCGGGATGGTCAGGGCCGGTTGCTGTTAGAGCTACCGGCTGAGCGCGGTCTGCCTCGGCTCCAGGTCGACCTCCAGCAGGGTTGGTTGCGTCTGCGGGCCCTGCCCGAGGCCAACCCGCCTGAGCCGCTGGTGGAGTCCACGCCCGTCGTGGCGCCGGAGGAGCTGATCGCTCGGGAGCTGTGGCTGGAGGCCCTGCCCGCCGCGGTGGAGCCGGATCCGGGCCTATGGCTGCAGCAGCGCCGTTACCGCGGCCGGCTGCAGCTGCGGCTAGAGGGGGGGCAGCTGCAGGTGGTCAACCATGTGCCGCTGGAGACCTATCTCCCCAGCGTGGTGGGCAGTGAGATGCCGGCGAGCTGGCCCCTGGAGGCGCTGCGGGCCCAAGCGGTGGCGGCGCGCACCTATGCCCTCAAGGCCCGCAAACCCGCCTCGGTGTTCGATCTGCAGGCCACCACCGCCAGTCAGGTGTACAAGGGCGTGGAGGCGGAAACCCCCTCCACCCGGGCGGCGGTGGAGGGCACCCGCGGTCTGGTGCTCACCTACGACGACGCCCTGATCGATGCGGTGTTCCACAGCAGCAGTGCGGGAAGCGCCACCGAGAGCAGCGGTCAGCTTTGGCCCCGCCAATTGCCCTATCTGGTGAGCGTGCCTGATTTCGACCGGGAGTCGCCGGTGCGTGAGTGGCGCCAGCCCCTGGATGCGGCTCGCCTGGGCCGCGCCTTCCCCGAATTGGAGGCCGTCACGGCCATTGAGGTGGTGTCCACCACCGCCACGGGCCGGGTGCGCCAGGCCCGGGTGCTGGGGCCCTCAGGCCAGCTGCTGCTCAGTGGCGCCCAATTGCGCAGCCGCCTGGGGCTCAAGAGCACCTGGGTGCGCTTCGAGCTGGCGCCGATGGCGGCTCCCCCAGCGGAATCCCCCTTGGCCGCCGTCCCCCTGTCCCCCCTCCCCGCCTTGACCCTGCCGCCGCCGGCAGCCCCCACGCTGGAGGTGCTGCAGCTGGTGGCCGTGGGCCGCGGTTACGGCCATGGCATCGGCATGAG
>JBEIQU010000259.1:0-2657 GCA_040376355.1 Prochloraceae cyanobacterium
GCTGGCCCTTCCCCGGGTGAGCTTCGTGGGCCTGATCGGGCACTGGTACCAGGGTGATATGGACAACGAGCCCTTCGTGATCAACGGACGGGTCGCCCATCGCTTGGCAGAGCTCCGCGCCGGATCCCTCGGGGTTCTCGACCAGGACACGATTCATCTGTTCAGGGCCAGTGCGCCCGGAGCCGATGCGGCAGCCTCTTGATGCTGCCCAGCCAGGCTGCCGATCCCTGCAGGGGGTTCAGGCCGGGCTCCGCGGTGGAGAAACGGGCCTCCTTCACCTGCTGCGACACCGGCCGCTGGGGCAAATGCGTGTTCGGTGGGCGCTTCCTCAGCGATCCCGGCAAGCCACCGATCAACGCCTTTCAGTAGTTCAGGCCTGAGCGCGGGCGAGAGCGCGGCCAACAGCGCGGGTTCAACCCCAGGGCTGGGCCTCAAATGGCCTGCTGCCAGAGGCGCAGCAGGTCGTCCAGCTGGGCCCGGTCGGGAGGGGGCAGGCGCCGCACCCGATTCGCCGCCGGGCCGCCGCCCCGCCCATCCGGGCCACGGAAGCCGAGGCTCCTGAGCATCGCCTGAGCCTCCGCGCCAGCCAGGAAGTCCACGAAACGCTCGCCATCGGCCTCGCTGCCCGTGGCCTCCCCCCGCAGCACCGCCGCCGCCAGCACCATCTCGATCGTGGGGTCGGGCACGATCAGGCTGTAGCCCCCCGGCCAGCGCTGCAGAGCCTCGGCGGAACGCATCAGCGCCGTCGCTTCGTAGACCATGGCGATGTCGCCATCGTTGCGGCCGCCGCTGATGAACTCCCGCAGCAGGATGTCGGTGGAGCGGGCAGGCCGGTAGACGGCCCGTTTCAGCTTCGCCACTGACGCGGCCCCCGGCAGATCTCGGCTCCAGAGCGCCAGTGTCAACTGGCCGGAATTGGAGCGCAGTGGATCGGTGCTGCGCAGGTCGAAGCTGCCCCAGCTCTCAGGTCCCCCCAGGGCTGACCACTGGCCAGCCGCAGCTGCCTGTTGCAGACGCGCCCAGGAGAAGCGGCCATCCGGGAACAGCCGCGCGCTGCGATCGGGCCACACCACAGCCACCAGCAGGGTGCGGGCGATCGGTTGGGGCTCCCCGCTGAATGGCGCCGGCGCCCCTTGCGCCGCCATTGATGTCTGGAATGACCGCAGCTGCTCCCGGTTGGAGGGGATCAGCACCCGGGCTCGATCGGAACTGCCCTCCAGGTTTTGATTCACCATGTCCTGGGCGCCCTGCACCTGCCAGCGCAGCTCGATGCCGGGATGACGGCGCTCGAACAGCGGCACGAGTTGCTGCAGCGGCTGCTCCAGCTCTGAACCCACCGCCACCAGCAGCGGCCGGCGCAGACCTGGCAGTGGCGCTGACGCGAGCGTGAGGGCCGCCGCCGCGATGCAGAGGGAGAGGGCTCGGCGGCGGGTGATCACGGACACCGCAGGGGGCCAGGCGGAGGGGATCGGTGACGGCAGGTTGCCGACCACCGCACAATAGGGGCGACGCGAGGCCTTTCCAATGGCACGGCTGATCGCTGGCGCGCTGTCGCCTCTGGCACTCCTGTCGCTGCTGACCGGCTGCGGCCTCCTGTCCGGGCCGAGCCTTGAGATCACGATGCTGGTGGGCAGTGCCCTAGACGGGTTCTGCAAAGAGTCGGCCGCCGCCATCGAGCGCGACCCGCCGCGCCTCTCCGATGGCACCCGGGTGCTGTTGCGCTGCCGCGCCAGCGGCAGCGGTGATGTGGTGAGTGAGATGGAGAGCCACGCCCGTGCCGTGCTGCAGGGCGGTGGCCGTGCGGATGATCCCGCAATCCCAACCCTGGTGTCGGTGGATGGTGAGATCTACCAGGAGCTGCTGCGCCATCGCCTCCAGGCCATCGCCCCCGGGCGTTCGCTGATTCCCCCCAGCGCCGATACTCCCGCCCTGGCCACCAGCCCGATGGTGCTGATGACCACGCCTGCCCTGGTGAAGGGGCTGCAGCGGCCCCAGCCCTTCCTGGCCCTGGCCCGTGCCGACAACCATCAGCAGCTCGATCCCGCCGGTCCGCCGCAGCCGATCCGCTTTGTGCAGACTGCGCCCACCCGCTCCAATTCAGGACTGCAGACACTTGTGGCGATTGTTGCCGAGGTGTCCGGCAAGCGGCCCGAACAGCTGAGCCTGAACGATGTGAAGGACCATGCGGCAGCCGTGGGCGCCATCCAGAAGCATGTGACCCGCTACGGCAGCTCCACCGATGAACTGGCGCGGACGATGCAGCGCAACGGCATCTTCTGGGCTTCTGTGGCCTCGGTCTACGAGTCGTCGGTGGTAGCAGCCAACGGCCGCCGCGCACCAGGCCAGGAGGCTCTGGTGGCCGTCTATCCCCGCGCCACTTACTCGAGCACCATGCGGGCCATCCTGCCGACGGCGCCCTGGGTGTCGGCCCAGGAGCGGCAGGCTGCCCTGTTGTTGATCGAGCGGTTGCAGCAGCCGGCGCTGCAGCGCATCGCCGCCGATCAGGGTCTGCGACCTGCCAATCCAGCGGTGCCCATGGCCCGGATCACCGCCGCCTATGGCGCTGATCCCAGGGCCGTGTACGACTCACTGCGGGCACCCAGCCCCGAGGTGGTGGAGGCGATCATCACCACCTGGCGCGATCAGGTGAAGAAGCC
>JBEIQU010000093.1:0-6611 GCA_040376355.1 Prochloraceae cyanobacterium
CCCCCATGGCGATCAGCGGCGGTGCCGCCAACCCCAGCCGCTGCTCCAGCACGAAGCGCGCTGAGGGGGGCTCCGCTCCGCTCACGAACCCCCAGCGCACACCGGCGGCGCTGAGCTGCTCGAACAGGTGCTGCTCCACCAACAGCGGTTCGCTGCCGATGAACCCGCGCCACTGGGCCGGGTCGCCCTCCGGATCGCCTCCGAAATAGAAACCGTTGAACACCTCCACCAGCGCAGCAAACGGCGGCAGGGGCTCTTGCCCTCCCCGGCGCAGCAACTCCAGGGAGGCCTCCCAGTCGTTGTTCCAGCGGCCTTCCGCCTTGAGCCCGTCGATGGCGCCAGGCTCAGGCCGCTCCCCGCTGTAGTGGTGCACCGTTTCCACGATGGCCCGGCGGTAGCTGCCCCCCACATCACGGATCACGCCGTCGATGTCGAACAGCAGAACGGCCCGGGGCGTCAGGGTGGCGGCAACAGCGGCTGGTAGGTTAGTCGTTTGTCACTTCAGTCTTGAGCGCTGACACCATGAGCACCGAGAGCGCTGAAAGCGCCGTGGCGACGGCCGCTGCCGAGGTTTCCGCTGAGGAGACCACCGAAGGCCGTCCCGTGCTGCGTGGTGCCAGTGCCGTGCTGGCGGCGGCCACCATCGATGAGAACGGTGTGCCCTCCGGCCGCACCCCCAAGGCTGATGAGGGTCGCTTCCTGCTGAAGATCCTGTGGCTGCCCGACAACGTGGCCCTGGCGGTGGACCAGATCGTGGGCGGCGGTCCCAGCCCCCTGACCGCCTACTTCTTCTGGCCCCGTGAGGACGCCTGGGAAACCCTCAAGACCGAACTGGAAGGCAAGAGCTGGATCACCGACAACGAGCGCGTTGAGATCCTCAACAAGGCCACCGAGGTGATCAACTACTGGCAGGAGGAGGGCAAGGGCAAGAGCCTCGACGAGGCCAAGCTCAAGTTCCCCGATGTCACCTTCTGCGGGACCGCCTGATCCCCATCGCCCCCGCCCCGGCGGGGGCTTTTTGTTGGGCCCGCCTACTGGCGCGCCTTGAGCACCTGGTTGAAACCGCTGGCGGTGATCAGCGCCGGCTGCGTGGCGGTGTCCACCACAAAGGAGCGCGATTCGCTTTGGGTGCTGCCATCGGGATACACGAACGTCACCACCCCCTGCAGGGACACCACGGCGCCGCTGCGGCCGATCTCGCGCAGGTCAGACACGCTCACCCGTTGGAACTGGTTGAAGAAGGCCGGGTCGAACTGATCCGCGGCACCACCACCGATCAGCTGCCGTGCCGCCTCGCCGTTGCCGTTGGAGAGATCGCTGTACAGCTGCTGCACCGTGGCGATGGCGTTGTCCAGGGCGGCCTGCTGCAGGTCTGGGGCCGGCGGTGGCAGCTGCGTGGCGGTGCTGTCGGGCTGGGGGCTGGGGGTGCTGGCTTGGTCCTGGGCGGCGGGCTGGGGCAGCAGCGGCAGCCCCTGACGGTTGAGCAGCAGCCAGGTGATCAGCCCGGCCAGCCCCACCGCCAGCACCCCGGCGAGGAACCCCAGGGCCGCCACCAACCCCTGCCCCGATGCCGGCGCGGCTGGTGGGGCCAGTGGGGCTGCTGAGGGTGCTGGCGGTTCGGCGGCGGGCATGGCCTGTTCCGGTTCCGCTTCCGCTGCGCCGCCGGGGCCTGGCTCGGGCAGGGCCAGCAGACCCCGCAGCACCGCCTCCATGCGGGCGCAGATGGCGGGGGTGAACACGGGGTTGAGTTCCTGCTGGAGCCGCAGCAGCAAGCGCCCATCGGCGGGCAGGGGGGGCTGCTGGCTGAGGGCGTTGCCGCAGGCCGGTGTCATCACCAGGTATTTGAGGGCCGGCAGCAGGGCCCCCTGGCTGTCGCCGCAGTAGTCGCCCACCAGCGCCTGCAGGCGCCGGCCGTCGCAGCTCAGGCCGCGCTCCAGATCAGCGAGAACCTGGCGCCGCAGGGCGGCTCCCAGCTGGTGGTCGTTCATCGGGGCGAGGGGGTGCCGCAGGCATCTTGCCGCCTGCGTCGCGCCAGAGGGTGGCCAGGTGCTGCTCCAGGGGTGGGCAGGCTCGCAGCGGGCTGCGCTGACTGCGGGCCAGCAGTGCTCCGAGGGGATCCCGTTCCGGGGCGGCCAGGAGCCGCTGCCCCAGGGTGGGATCGCGCTGCAGCTGCAGCAGCTGGGCGCGGCGTGGGGTGAGGTTGGCGCGGATGCGGCTGGGGTCGGCGCAGAGGGCCTGCTGTTGCTGCAGCACGGGATCGGGCCGGGGGGCGGGCCGCTGCAGCAGGCGGCTCCCCACCACCAGCGCGGTGGCCAGGGCCACGGTCCCGCTGCCCAGGCTGAGCGCCAGGCCGGCCCGCCGGGGCCATCGGCCGGCGGCGGCCGGTTGCGCCCGCCGGCCGATGGCCAGGGAGACATCGTCACCACTGCCCTGGCGGGTGATCTGCTCCAGGCCCTGCTCCAGCTGTTGGGGATCGTCCAGGTCGATCACCTGGCTGCACAGGGCCAGAAAATCGGCATCGCTGGCGCAGGATTTGCGCACCCCATCGGTGCTCAGCACCAGGGCCCGCAGCTGCGGCTGGGCGGCCAGGGGCTGCAGTTGGGCCCGCCGGGCGCACAGGCCAGCCGCTTGGGGCAGGCAGAGGCTGGCGGTGGCCTCCGCAGCAGCCCGGGCGCCGAGGCTCTCCTCCTGGCTGATCAAGGCTGCGTCCCCAGTGCGGTGGACGGCCACCAGGTCCCAGTCGCCCAGCCCCGTGCAGCCCCACCACTGCGGCGCCAGCAGCACCAGCCCCAGGGTGCAGCCGTAGGTCACCGGTTCCAAGGGGTCGGCGCTCTGGGGCTGGTGGCGCCAGTCGTCGGCGATCGCCGCCTGCCAGCGGCCCTGAATCGTGGCCGGCAGCCCCTCGCGCAGCAGGTGCCGCCAGGTGGTGCTGTCGCCGAGGGGGGTGCGCTGCAGGGCTTCCGCTACGGCGCGTTCAGCCTCCCGGCAGGCCAGGGCACTGCCCCGATCGCTCAGCCAGGAGCGGCTGGAGCCATGGCCATCGGCCACCGCCAGCAGCTGCAGGGCTTCCCCGTTGCGGCCGCTGAGCTCGGCGCTGAGGCTGGCGTCCTGACAGGGTTTGCCCTGGCGGCGGTGGGCGGCGCCGATCACGCTGCAGGCCCGTGGCGCCAGCCAGGCCGGGGTCACCACACCAGGGGACCGACGTCGTCGGTGGGATCCAGCACGGTGGGGGGCAGGTCCGGCAGGGGGATGTTGCCGCCGCTGGTGTCGCCCTGCACCTGGCTGGCGGGCATGGAGGCCGCCCCCACCACGGCGGTGGACGCCCACTGGATGTACTGGGCCAGGCTGGTGGCGTTGCTGGCCTGCAGCGGGCGCCGCGGCGAGCGTCCGCCGCCGGGGGGCTCGGGTCCGATGAACTGCTGCAGCACCTCCAGATCGGCGTCGTGGCCGAGGGCGATGGCCAGGCGCACGGCCTTCTGGGCCCAGGGCTGACGCATCAGCGTGGCCAGGCCCGTTTCGAAATCATCGGTGGGCTGACCATCGGAGATCAGCACCAGCACCGGCGGCAGGGCCCGCTCCTCCATGGGGGGCGACTGCAGCACCCCCGCCAGCCGCTCCAGGGCTTCGCCCATAGCGGTGATGCCGCCGGCCTCCAGGTCGCGCCACTGCAAGTGGTCCACCGGCGTGGGCTGCTCCAGGTGCCATTCCGCGCGGTCGGCGAAGCGCAGGGCGCGCACCAGCACCCGTGCTTCAGGGTTCTCCCGTGCCACCTCCGCCATGCCCGGCAGGGATTGGCGGATCGCCTGGTTGAGGGCCTGCATCTTGCCCTGGGCGGCCATGGAGCCGGAGCAGTCGCAGAGGTAGATGAAATGCAGCGGTCGGTTGCTGAGCCGAACGTTGGGGAAGGGCATGGCTGAGGGACCTCCGGTTCAGGGGCGCAGCACGGTGATCGGGCCGGCGTCGCTGCGGAGCTGCTGCAGGGCCGCGAGATTACAGGTTTTGCCGGGGGCCAGGTCGATCGTCTGGCCATGGATGAGCTCACCCTGCCAGGTCTCGCCGCTGAGGTTCTGCAGCCCCAGCAGCTGGGGATCCTCCGGGTGGCTCACCAGCCGTGCCAGGGGCTGGTCAAGGGTGATCGGTGCCCAGGGCTCGGCGTGGTGCCGGTGCAGTTCATTGCCCGCGGCGGCGGTCACGCGCCCGTGGGCCAGCTGCAGTTGCAGAGGGGGCGGCAGGGGCGTGCCGCACTGCCAGCAGGCACCGGGGGCAGTGGGGGCGGGAAAGGTTTCCTGGCCGCAGTGGGGGCAGAGCTGGCGTTGGTCGAGGCAACGGCTCAGCTGTTGGGTCCACTGGCCCGTGAGTGGCCGTTGATCCGGATGGCGCAGGCCCGGCCCGAAGCACTGTTCAAACAGCTGCTGCAGCGGCCGCGGGTAGATCGGCCAAGTCACCACCGCGGCGGCGTGCTCCTCGGGATGGGGGCGGTTCCTGGGGTCGTTGGGATCAAAGATGAACAGCGCCTCCTCGCCATAGAGGCGGCGGCGGGCCGGTTCATCCAGGCAGCGGATCGCCAGCTCCCGCTGGCCGCGGAAGGGGTCATGGCGGGTGATCAGCCGGAAGATCAGCACCGCCAGGGAGAACAGGTCGCTGCTGGCACCCGGTTTGGCCTGCCCGAGCAGCACTTCCGGGGCCATGAAGCCCGGGGTGCCCAGCACGGAGCCGCCCCCCTGGCCGTCGATGTCGACGTTGTCGTTATCGCAGATCAGCACCCGGCCGCTGCTGGGCTCCAGAAACAGATTGCCCAGGGAGATGTCCTTGTAACAGAGCCCCTTGAGGTGCAGGTGGTGGAAGCCATCCGCCAGGTGGAAACAGGCCCGCAGCACGTTTTGGAGGCTGATTTCCAGCTGACCGCCCGCGTGCTGGTGGGCCCCCACGAAGCCCACTGGCCGCAGGGCCATCAGGTAGCCAAACCCGGCCTTGGGGTGGCGGATCAGCGGCCGGCTGGCCGCCGTGGGCTCCAGCAGCGCCAGGGGCCAGAGGAAGTCGCCGTTGGGGGCCCCCAGGGCGATGCTCTGGCGCAGGCGCCGCGGCAACTGCGGGTCCCGCGCCAGGCAGGCGGGCAGGTACCACTTCAGGGCCAGTTGCTCCCCGCCGCAGTCCACCGCGTACACCTGCCCCTGGGTGCCGCCCCCCAGGGCCCGCAGGATCTGCAGCGGTTGATCCAGCCCCTCGAACCGCAGGTTGGCGCCCTCCGGCAGCAGGCCGGTCATGGGGCGTCCGCCGCTTGGCCGATGGCCCTGCGGATGCCGTTGCGGTGGGCGAGGCCCGTGCGGCGGTTGGCAAAGCTGTGGCGCAGGGCGCGGCCGTCCCGCAGCACCAGCACCAGGCGGTGTTGCTTGCGGGAGCCCAGCAGGATCCAGCCGGCCAGGGCCGCCAGCTGCAGGGGCCAGAACAGCAGCGGGAACGGCAGCAGCAGCAGTCCCCCCAGGCACAGCAACAGCCACCAGCTGAAGATGTGGGGGTGCTGGGGCAGGCTCTGCACCGCCGCCGAGCGGATCGTGGCCACCGCCACGCTCTGACCGTCCACCGTCACGGTGGTGGGTGGGCGCAGCGGGACCGCGGCGGCGACGGGCGCCTTTACAACTGCTGGCGCTGGCGCTGGGGTTGCTGTTGGGGTGGAGGCTGGGGCTGGGGCTGTCTTGGTCTGGAGTTCGAACACCAGCACCGGCCCCTGGGGCCCCAGGCGGATTTCGTCGCCGTCGTCGAGGCGGCGGCAGTGCTGGACCCGCTGCCCTTCCAGGAAGGTGCCATCGCGGCTCTGCCACTCGCAGACCAACCAGCCCTGGCTGCGGGAGAACCGCACCACGGCGTGGTGGTCGGACACCTCCCCCTGACTGGCCAGGCAGAGGCGGTTGCTGCTGGCCCGGCCGATGGTGAGTGGTTGTGCCGGATCCAGGGGGGCGCTCTTGCGCCGGTCGCTGGCCAGCACCAGCCGGGCGGTGGGGGCGCTCATGGTTCCCCGCGGCGGCGGCGCCACCACAGCTGCCAGTCATCGCGCAGGTCGTTCCACCAGCCCCCATCCCCCTGGCGGTGGGTCACCACCCGGCCTGGAAACAGCAGCGCCTTGCTGGCCAGGGCCAGGGCGACCAGCACCATCGCCAGCAGCACCCAGCCCGGGATCGCCCCCACCCAGGTGGCGGCGAAGAAGGCGCGCAGGGCATACAGGCCAATGGTGAGCGCCAGCCAGAGCCGGAAGGGTTCCCAGGGGTCCCGCTGGCGCTGCACCGCTTGGCCGCAAGAAGGCTGGCCGTAGCCTATGGCCGGGCCGCAGCACCCGCCTGAGCATCCCCTCGCGCTTCGATCCGCTCCTGGCCCGCTTGGCGCCCGTCGCGATGCGCCAGGCCTGGCTGCAGCTGGCCCGGGCCGCCTTGCAGGGGCCCTGGCCCGAGCGCCCCGCTGCGATCCGTGTCGCCTGGGGGCCTCTCACGGAGCGCCAGGCCCTGGTGGAACTTTGGGCCGGCGGCGAGCGGATGGCCGCCCTGCCCCTCGGCGAGCAACGGGTACGCCTGGGCCGCGACCCCAGCTGTGAGCTGCCCTTGGAGGATCCGGGCCTCAGC
>JBEIQU010000090.1:0-6795 GCA_040376355.1 Prochloraceae cyanobacterium
GGTGCTGCAGCAGCTGGGCATCGGCGACACCCAGCGGCGCGTTGGCGATCTCTCCGGCGGCTACCGCAAACGGCTGGCCCTGGCGGCGGCGCTGGTGGCCGATCCGGATGTGTTGCTGCTGGATGAACCCACCAACCACCTGGATGCCGACTGCATCCAGTGGCTGCAGGGCTACCTGCAGCGCTTCCGCGGCGCCCTGGTGCTGATCACCCACGACCGCTACGTGCTCGATCAGGTGACCAATCGGATCGTGGAGGTGGACCGGGGTGAAGCCCGCAGCTACAGCGGCAACTACGCCACCTACCTGAGCCGCAAGGCGGAGCAGGACGACGCCGCCGCCGCCAGCGACGCCAAGCTCAAGGGGGTGTTGCGGCGCGAGCTGGAGTGGCTGCGCCGCGGCCCCAAGGCCCGCAGCACCAAGCAGAAGGCGCGCATCCAACGCATCGAGGCCCTGCAGGAGATTCCGAAGCGGCAGGCCAAGGGCCAGGTGAGCCTGGCCAGCAACCAACGGCGCCTGGGCAAGCGGGCCATCGAGGCGGAGTCCCTGGCGGTGTGGGCCAGCGATCAGGCCCGCGAGGGGGGAGCTAAACCGCTGCTCCAGGAGTTCAGCTACGACTTCAGCCCCGAAGACCGGGTGGGGATCATTGGGCCCAATGGCGTGGGCAAATCCACCCTGCTGGATCTGATCGCCGGCCGCCGCCACCCCCACGGCGGCCGCATCGAGCTCGGCGGCACCGTGAAGCTGGCCTACTTCGATCAGCACAGCCACCAGCTGCTGGATGGCACCGATGCCGCTGGCCGCGAGCGCAAGCTGATCGATGTGGTGAAGGACGCCGCCAGCAGCATCGAGTTGGAGGGCTCCAGCCTCAGCGCCTCCCAACTGCTGGAGCGGTTTCTGTTTCCGCCCGCCCAACAGCACCAGCCGGTGAGCAAGCTCTCCGGCGGCGAGCGTCGGCGGCTGCACCTCTGCCGCCTGCTGATCGAGGCCCCCAATGTGCTGCTGCTGGATGAGCCCACCAACGACCTCGACGTCCAGACCCTGACGGTGCTGGAGGACTTCCTCGAGGATTTCCGCGGCTGCGTGGTGGTGGTGTCCCACGACCGCTATTTCCTCGACCGCACGGTCGACCGGCTGTTCTGCTTCGAGGGGGGCCGGCTGCAACGGTTCGAGGGCAACTACAGCGCCTACCTGGAACGCCACCAGGGCAGCGCCAAGGGCGCGGGCACCCAGGCGGCGGCAACCCCAGGGGAGACAGCTCCGGCAGGGGTGGCCGCGGACAAACCGGCGGCCACAAAGCAGCGGCGCCGCAGTTTCAAAGAAAACCGCGAGCTCTCAGAGCTGGAAACCCAGCTGCCCCAGTGGGAGGCCCGGCGCCAGGAGCTGGAGCAAGGGCTGGCGGCCGGGGGCAGCGATTACGGCGCCCTGGAGCTGCTCAGCCAGGAGCTGAGCGAACTGCTGCAGCGGATCGAGCAGGGGGAGGAGCGCTGGCTGGAGCTCAGCGAGCTGCCGGGCTGACCCCCGATCCCTGGGCCGCACTGCTGCGGCGACGCCGATGCAGATGGGGCGCCTCACTGGGGGCGCAGCTCGGACGGGCACTCAGCTCGCAGCGCAGGGCAGCGGTGACCGAGGCGCCGGAGCCGGAGCTGCCGGACGCGTTGGTCAACCAGGGCTGCCGGCGGGGGCGGGCGCCGCGGGCCTCCTCCTCCTTCATGGCGGTGGGCTTGTAGTCGTCGCAGCCCCGCTGCAGCGCCATCTCATCCCCCATGCGGCGCAGGTAGAGGTCGCTCGACCAGATCACCTGGTTGTGCTCAAAGGCCTCACAGGCCGCCTGCAGGGAGGTGAACCGCTGGCTCACCAAGCCGCTGGGGGAGCACTGCTTCCACTCGAGCACCTCCTCGAAGCTCAGCCCCTCGCGCCACTGGCGCTGCTCGGAGAGATAGCAGTGGTGATCCGGCCCGTTGATCCAGAACAGCTGACCGTGGTCATCGATGAAATGGCGATCGCGCCGTTGACGGATGCGGGCCATGGAGCAGCTGTGCAGCTAGTTCTCTCCTAGCCACGGCGCTGCAATTCCGCCGTAGGGCCAGCATCAGAAGCCCACCACAATCCCCGGCATTGGCTGCCCGGCACTCGTATGGTGTGCGCGACGTCGAGCGGCCCGAGCACCTCCGGCCCCTTCCATGAACACCATCGACGAGCACATCGCCAAGGACAAATCCGAAATCGCCGCCGCCCGTCAGGCCGGTGATGACAGCAAGGTCCGCCACCTCGAAGGCGAGCTCAAGGGCCTTGAGGAGTACAAGGCCCACCACCCCGAGGACAGCCACGACCCCACCCCGCTCGAGGTGTTCTGCGATCTGAACCCCGACGCTCCTGAGTGCCTCGTCTACGACGACTGACCACCCCCTTGGGGATCTGCCGTCAGATCCCCAACTGCTGCCACGTGGCCGCCAGCAGTTGATCCAGGTTTCGTGCCGCGGCCGCCGAAATCGCAAGGACAGGCCCGCCCCAGCGCTCTTGGAGCTGCTGGCGGCGGTCCTCTAACTCCTCGTCCAGCAGCAACTCGATCTTGGTGAGGGCCACCAGGGTGGGGCGCTCACTGAGACCGTTCCCATACGACTGCAACTCCTGCTGCACCACCTGCAGGTCGCGCACCACATCCTCGGAGCTGGAATCCACCAGGTGGATCAGCAGGCGGGTGCGCTCGATGTGGCGCAGGAATTCGTGCCCCAGGCCGGCCCCCTGGGCCGCACCGGCGATCAGCCCAGGGATATCGGCGAACACGGTGCCATCCCCGGTGGGACGGCGCACCACCCCCAGGTTGGGCACCAGGGTGGTGAAGGGATAGTCGGCGATCTTGGGGCGGGCTGAGGAGAGCACCGAGATCAGGGTGCTCTTGCCAGCATTGGGCAGGCCGATGATGCCCACCTCCGCCAGCAGCTTCAGCTCCAGCTGCAGGTTCCAGGCTTCACCGTCGCGGCCCTCGGTGAACTTCTCCGGAGCTCGGTTGCGGTTGCTGAGGTAGTGGGCATTGCCCAGGCCGCCGCGGCCGCCCACCGCCACCAGCAGGCGCTGCCCCTTCTCGGTGAGATCACCCAGCAGGATGTTGGTGCGCAGGTCGCGCACCTCCGTGCCGCAGGGCACCTTGATGGTGAGGTGGTCGCCGCTGGCGCCGGTGCTCTTGTTCGGACCGCCCCGGCGACCATCCACGGCCTCGAACAGCCGCTTGTATTTGAAGTCGAGCAGGGTCTGCAGGTTGGGGTCGGCCTCCAGCCACACATCACCACCACGGCCGCCATCGCCTCCGGAGGGGCCGCCGGCCGGCACGTACTTCTCTCGGCGGAAGGCCGCGATGCCATCACCGCCACGGCCGGCCTGCACCGCAATGCGGGCCTGATCAATGAACTGCATTTGATCAACCCTAGGATCGGGCCGCCGCGGGCCCGAGGGTTGGCAGAGGTTCGGTTCCAGCAGGTCAGCAAGACCTACCCGCCCCGGCGGGGCAGCGCGCCGGTAGAGGTGTTGCGCCAGCTCGATCTCTCCATCGCCGACGGAGAATTCCTGGTGCTGGTTGGCCCCTCCGGCTGCGGCAAGAGCACGCTGCTACGGCTGCTGGCGGGCCTGGAGGCCCCCAGCGGCGGCGAGATCATCGTGGGCGACCGCTGCGTCACCAACCTGCGCCCCGCCCAGCGGGATGTGGCGATGGTGTTCCAGAGCTATGCCCTGTATCCGCACCTGAGCGTGGCGGACAACATCGGCTTCGGGCTGCGGCGCCAACGCCGGCGTACGCCCCTGCAGCAACTGGCCGATGGGCTGCACCGCGCCAGCGCCGGCCTGCCCGCAGCGCTGCGGTTCCCCTCCAGCCGCGAAGCCCGGATCCACCAACGCATCACGGAAGTGGCCAGCACCCTCGAACTCGACCACCTGCTGGATCGCCTGCCCAAGGAACTCTCCGGCGGCCAGAAGCAGCGGGTGGCCCTGGGGCGTGCCATCGCGCGCCAGCCGGCGGTGTTCCTGATGGATGAACCGCTCAGCAACCTCGACGCCAAGCTGCGCACCGGCACCCGCGCCCAGATCGTGGAGCTGCAGCGGCGCCTGGGCACCACCACGGTCTATGTGACCCACGACCAGGTGGAGGCGATGACCATGGGCCATCGCATCGCCGTGCTCAACCGCGGCCAGCTGCAGCAGCTGGGCACGCCGATGGAGCTCTACCAATGGCCCAGCAATCTGTTCGTGGCCCAGTTCATCGGTAGCCCGCCGATGAACCTGCTGCCGGTGCTGAGTGTGGGCAGCGGCCAGCTGCAACTGGGGGGGCGCCGCTTTGTGCTTGAGGGGCCCATGCGTGCAGCCCTCGAGCAGTGGCAGAGCCGCGGCGGGGCCGACGCGCTCACCGGCGGCCTGCGGGCGGAACACCTGCGGCTGGGGCCCGCCACCAACCGCAACCTGCCGGCGGAGCTGTGCCACGTGGAGAGCTTGGGCAACGAACAGCTGCTCACCTGCCGGTTGCAGGAGGGCGATCACCTGGTGCAATTGCGGGCCGATCCGGAGCAGCGGGTGACGCCGGGGGAAACCGTGCACCTGGAGGTTGAGGCCAGCGGCTGGCGCCTGTTCGACAACGGCGGCGATGCCCTACCGCACGCCCCGATGGCCACCCCACCGGCGCCGGAGCCGCTGCTACCGCCGCTGGGCTGAGGCCTACTTCGGCCAGATCACGCTGCAGCCGGCACCGCCGTCCCCCTGATCCGCATCGCTGACACGCTCCACATAGGGCAGGGTGGCCAGCCACTCCCGCAGGCCCCGCTTGAGCTTGCCGGTGCCGATGCCGTGGATCACCCACAGCGGCCCGCTGGCGGTTCGCAGTTGGTCTTCCACCGCCGCCTCCGCCTCGTGCACCCGCAGGCCACGCACATCCACGGTGTTGCGCTCGGTGCGCACCTGCGGCCCGCCACCTCCCAAGCGCCGGCTGCTGCGAATGGCCACCTGGGGGGGTGGAGGCGGCGCAGGCTTCTCGCCGTTGAGGCCCTCGATGGCGGAGAGCTCCAGGTTGAGACGCATCACGCCGCAACGGACGGTGAGTTCACGGCCATCGGCGGACAGGGCCAGCACCTCACCGGCCTTGCCCAGGGAGAGCACCCGCACCCGATCGCCGAGCTTGGGGAGCCATCCCTGGTGATCGCGGCGCTCGGGGGCTGGACGGTGCTGTTGCTGCAGCGATTTGAGCCGCTGGCCGGCGCGCCGGGCCGTCTCCCCCAGGCGGGTGGTGTCCACGTCACGGCCCTGGCGCAGCCGGCGGATGATGCGGCGCACCTCCTGCTGGCCATCGCGAATCGAGCGCTCCAGCTCCAGGCGGCGCTGCTCCTGCAATTCAGCGCTCTGCTGCTTCTGCTGCTGCCAGCGCTCCAGCAGCTCCTCATGCAACAGCTCCGTACGGGCCAACAGGGCGGCGGCCTCCTCGGCGGCTTCCTGCTGGCGCTGGCGCTGGCTCTCCAGGCCGGCGATCACCTGGTTCACCTCCCCTTCGCCGCGGGGAGCCAACAGCCCCTGGGCCTGCTCCAGCACCGCACCATCGAGACCCAGGCGGGAGGCGATCGCCAGGGCATTGCTGCGGCCGGGGATGCCCCACTGCAACCGATAGGTCGGCGACAGGGTCTCCACGTCGAAGGCCACGGAGGCATTCTCAAAGCGATCATCGCTGTACTTGAGGGCCTTGAGTTCGCCGAAGTGGGTGGTGGCGATGGTGAGCCGCGCCCGCTCCGCCAGCTGCCGCAACAGGGCAATGGCCAGGGCGGTGCCCTCCGCGGGGTCGGTACCAGCCCCCACCTCATCCAGCAACACCAGATCGGCCCCGCCAAGCCCCGCCAGATCCGCACCCGCCGGCGGCAGGGCTTCGAGGATCCGGGCGATGCGGCGCACATGGCCGCTGAAGGTGGAGAGGTTCTGCTGCAGCGACTGCTCATCACCGATGTCCGCCAGCACCTGCCGGCACCAGGGCAGGCGCGGGGTGCCGGCGCAGGGCACAAACAGCCCAGCCCGGGCCATCAGGGCCGCTAACCCCACGCTCTTGAGGGTCACGGTTTTGCCGCCGGTGTTGGGGCCGGTGATCGCCACCACCCGCAGGCCCCCATCCACCCGCACGCTCACGGGCACCACCGCTGCCCCCCCGTCGCGGCGCTCCTGCCACAGCAGCAACGGATGGCGCAGCTCCTCCAGCTGCAGCGGCGCCAGGGGATCGCCCTCCAGCTCAGGGCGCACGGCCCCCATCCACTGGCCGTACCGAGCCCGGGCCAGGGCGGCATCCAGTTGCATCAGCACCTGCTGCAGGTGATCCAGGGCCGGCAGCTCCGCCGCCACCAGGGTGCTCAGCTCCTGCAACACGGCCTGCTCGGCCTCCCGCTCCTGGCCCTCCAGCTGGCGGATGCGGTTGCCCAGCGGAATCACCGCCTGGGGCTCGATGAACACGGTGCTGCCCGAGGCGGAGCTGTCGTGCACCAGGCCCGGCAGCTGCGCCGCGGCCCCCGCCTTCACCGCCAGCACGGGCCGGCCGTTGCGCTCCGCCACCACCGTGTCCTGCAGCAGAGCCGCGAAGCTCCGCATCAGCCCGTTGAGGCGATCGCGACGCTCATGGCGCACGGCCGCCAGCTGCCGCCGCAGCTCCCCCAAGGCGGGGCTGGCGCGGTCCGCCACCCGACCGCTCTCCTCCAGGCAGAAGTAGAGGCGCTGCTCCAGGTCCGGCAGGGTGCGCAGCTCCTCCAGCAGGTCGGAGCACACGGGCCGCAGGGCCGGATCCTCGA
>JBEIQU010000254.1:0-2724 GCA_040376355.1 Prochloraceae cyanobacterium
CGGGACATCGCCCCTCCGCTGCTGAGGCAGATCGCCAAAGACATCGGCATGAGCGCCGAGGAATGTCTTCAGCACCGCTAAGGCCCCATCACCCTCCAGAGTGGGGGCAGCAGCCAGCCAGAGAGCCCATGAAGGAAATCAGCCCGATGGAGCTGCTGCTGCGCATTGGCGCCAAGGTGGCCGCCGTGAGCGGCGTGATCGCTCTGATCGTCTGGGTCACCTGGGTGATGCTCGACGTGAAGAACCTGCAGAGCGGCTTCACGCTCCCCTACTGAGGCCCTGCGGCCTAGACCTGGTCGCGCTGCCAGCGGCTGACGGTGGCGGCAGAAAAGGTGTGCCCGTTCTCACGGCCCAGGGCCACCAGACAGGCGTTATCGGTGCCGCAGTCATCGATTTGCTGCTTCAACGACACGCTTCCGGAAGCTTTGTCCAGAAACTGCTCGAGCTGTTGCTTGGACATGACTGACTCCAGGGGCGTCAGTTCACCCCTAGCCAGGCCAGGCCCCGGGGCCCCCGGATTACCGAATCTGTACGCACTCGGCCGAGAGCTCGCTGAAGCCGGCCTCCAGGCCCGGCTCTGCGGCACCGGCCCCCCGGGCGGCGATCACCTGGGCTTCGAAGCCCAGCAGGGCCGTATAGCAGCGCAGTTGCTTCGCTGCCTCCGCCTGTTTCTTGAGGCGATAGCTCGTCTCGAGGAAGGGCTTACAGGCCGAGGGCGCCGTGTTCTGCAGGCAACGCAGGCCCTGCATCCGCAGCCCAGGCAGGGTCTGGGCCCGCGCCGCTAGCGGCAGGGCCAGCAGCGATGCCGCCAACGCCAGGCAGCGCCGCCTCACGCCACGAAGCGGCCGTAGAGCCAGCGCACGAAACCACCCACCAGGGGCACGGGCCCGAAGGTGGGCCCCACGAAATCGAAGTAGTCGCGATGGTCGACGATCTTGCCCTCGCCGTTGAGCCGCAGGCGCGTTGCCCCCGGATAGAGAAACTCAATCCCTTTGATCTTGAGGCCCATCTCCCACTCAATAAAGGCCGTGTCGCCGCTGATCGCCAACGCCTCGGGGCGCAGCATCACGTCGTCACAGCGTTTGAGCAACCCCTCCTGCGCCGCCAGGTAGGCCTCGATGCCGTGGTGCTCCTGGGTGGGGTCCTGAAAGTGCACGCCATCGGCATAGGCCGCGCGCCACTCGGCCTCACTGGGGGCCGGGGCGCCATAGGGCTTGGTGAACAGGGCCCGGAGGCTGTCGGGGTTCACGGGCGACTCGCCACAGGGGCTTTCAAGCGTATGGGGATCGCGGGAGAATCGGCGCACGTTGCACCGATCCCCCATGCGTCGCGCCTGGTCTGCCGCCCTGCTGCTGGCCCTGCTCGCCCCCGCCGCCCAGGCGGCGCCGTTCAGCTACGACCCCGTGTCGTTTGCGGGCTTCGCCAACGCCAGCTTCAAGCGCGACGGCAAACGCCTGTTCGTGAAGAACCTGGGCACCTGCCTGCGGGAAGGCAAGGACAAGACCGGCTACCGCTGCCTCAGCGGGGATCTGCTGGAGGACCAGCCCGCCAAGCAGGGCCGCAACTTCTGCAAAATCGATGCCATCTGGTACGTGCCCTTCAGCAAAACGGTGCAGCTGCGCCCCGGCCCATGCCAGTTCCGCAGCGACAAACAGCGCCTGCTGAACGAAGGCCAGCAGCTGCTGCGCCAAGGCCTCGAGCAGCTGGAGAACTACAAGCGCTGAAGGCCGCCAACTCTCCCCGAATGGGGGTAGTGGCCGGGGCTGGGCGCTCCCGAGGATGGCGGCACCAGCCCAAGGGGGGCCATCATGCCCACCACCATTCCGCATCCCGATCACGGCAGCCGGCAGACCCCGGCCAGCTGCCTGGGGTTCACTTGCCTCAAATGGAGTGCCAGCGGCGAGCTCTCCGAGCTCGACCGTGCGCTGGTGCTGAGGCGACTGGCCCAGGCCGATCCTGAGCTGCAGGAGCTGGCGGCCGAAGCCAGCTGATCTACGGTGAAGGGTTGTGCCGCCGCCGGCCCATGGGCTCCTCCACCATCACCCACAACGGCGTGGAATATCGGCTGACGCGCTTGCCATCGGCCTTGGAGGCCTCCCGCAACGCCACTGCCGCCAACCGCATCCGCCCCTGGCTGAGCCGCAGCGAGCAGGCCCTGCTGCAGGCCCAGCGCGTGGAGCGGGCCCGCCGCGAGAACGGCATCCCCGCCCCCGAGGAGTGGATGTGGTGATTCAGCCCGTGCCGCTGCGCTGATCCAGTTCGCGCCGGTGCTCCACCCAGGCACGTTGCAGGTCCATGCGGGTCACCCGATAACCGAGCCGACGGGCGGCCAGGATCAGCTCCTTGCCGGAGCGGCAATGGCGCAGGGAGCGGGCCAAGGCCCCATCGGCCTCGGCGTCACACACCAGTCGCTCCAGCTCCGACCAGCTCATCGACACGACCGCTTGGGTCTCCCACCATGCCGCGTGGTGGACGGTTGCGCCAGGTTCGCCAGATCACACATCCCCAGACAACAAAAAAGCCCCCGCTTGCGCAAGGGCTCTTGAGTTCAGCTGAGCCGGAGCTCAACCCAGTGGGCCTCAGCCGATGGCGGGGGCAGTCAGAGCCACGGGGGTGGCTTCTGCTGCGGCCAGGTCGAGGGGGAAGTTGTGAGCGTTGCGCTCGTGCATCACTTCCATGCCCAGGCCAGCACGGTTCAGCACATCAGCCCAGGTGTTGATCACG
>JBEIQU010000169.1:0-4427 GCA_040376355.1 Prochloraceae cyanobacterium
CCTCGGCGGTGTCATCGGGGAACAGCTCCAACCCCTGGGGGCTGAGCAGCACCTGCAGGGGCTCCTCACCAGGGTTGGCGGCATCGAGCGGGGCTGACCCCTCGGGCTCCAGCCAGCCCAGGGGGGTGCGCAGGCGATGGCCCTGCCACTGGGCGGAGAGCAGGTTGCCCTGCAGCACGAAGCGCCCCACGAAGGCGGTGGCAGGGCAGTTCACCAGCTCCTGGGGGCTGGCGCACTGGTGCAGCCGGCCGGCCTCGAGCACGGCCACGCGGTCGCAGATGGCCAGGGCCTCCTCGGGGTCGTGGGTCACGATCACGCCACTGGCGCCGCAGCGGGCCAACACACCAGGCAGCTCGGCCCGCAGCCGCAGGCGCACCTCCACGTCGAGGTTGGAGAAGGGTTCATCCAGCAGCACCAGGGCGCTGCCGGGGGCCAGGGCCCGGGCCAGGGCCAGGCGTTGCCGCTGGCCGCCGGAGAGCTCGTGGGGATAGCGCTGCTCCAGCCCCTTGAGGCCCAGCAGCTCCAGCAGCCAGGCGGCACGGCTGCTGTCCTGGCCGCGCCGCAACCCGAAACAGGCATTCCGCCAGGCGTCGAGGTGGGGGAACAGGGCGTAGTCCTGAAACACCATGCCCACGCCGCGGCGCTCGGGGGGCAGCCAGCGCTGGGGCCCCGCCACCTCCTGGCCGCCGATCCGCACCACCCCACGGTCGGGACGCTCAAAGCCGGCGATCAGCCGCAGCAGAGTGGTCTTGCCACACCCGGAAGGGCCCAGCAGGCCCACCAATTCCCCGGGGCGCAGCTGGAAATCGATATCCCGCAAGGTCCAGTCGCCGCTGGAGGCGGGGCCGCGGTAGCGGTGCCACAGGCCGCTCAGCTCCACCTGCGGCCGCAGGGGCAGCTCAGTGCTGGGCTGGGCAATGCGCATCCGGCGGGTTCGCCATAGGCTCAGCCCCCCATCTTCCCCTGCGATGTCCACCGCCGCGATCGAGGCCGTCACCACCAGAGCTGCCCCGGCCCCCGTGGGCCCCTACAACCAGGCCGTGAAGGCCGGCGGGGTGCTGTATTGCTCTGGCCAGATTGCGCTGGATCCCGCCACCGGAGCGATGGTGGGCGGTGGCGATGTGGAAGCCGAAACGCGCCAGGTGCTGGCCAACCTGAAGGCGGTGCTGGCGGCAGCGGGCTGCAGCCCCCAGCAGGTGGTGCGTACCACCGTGTTCCTGGCGGATCTGGGGGATTTCGCCAAGGTCAATGCCCTCTATGCCGAGATGTTCGGCGCCGGCGTATCGCCGGCTCGGGCCTGCGTGGAGGTGGCGGCGCTGCCGAAGGGGGCACGGGTGGAGATCGATTGCATCGCGGTGCTGGGCTGAGCGGCCCGCAAACGGTTACGGCTAGCGGATCACCCGGAAGGTGAGGTTGATCCGCTCGGCCACCACCCGGGTGCGGGGCGGTAGGGCGTGCTGCCAGTGGTGCTGGGTGGGGGCATCCATCACCAGCAGGTCGCCGTCCTCCAGCCGCACCGCGAAGGCCGGCTCCTCGCCCCGTCGGGGGCGAAAGCGCAGATCTCGGGCGACGCCGAGGCTGAGGGAGGCGATGGGGGCCTGATCGTCGAGTTCGGGTTCGTCATCGGCATGCCAACCCATGCGATCGGCACCGCTGCGGTAGCGGTTGAGCAGCAGGCTGTTGAAGCGCACCCCCAACTCCTGCTGCAACCGATCCCGCAGAACGGTGAGGCTGGGAATCCAGGGGCTGATGGGCGGTTGCTGGCCGCTGTAGCGGTAGGTGCAGCCCGGATCCGCCACCCAGCAGCAGAGGCGAGGCGTGGGGTGCTGGCGGCCGTACACGGTGACCAGCGGCTGCTCCCAGGGCAGCTCCTGCACAAGGGTGCGGCGCAGCTGCAAGGCATCGAGGCCCTGCTGCTGCACCCATCCGGGGGCGTGGCGCAGGCGGAGCCCACGGCGCTGGATGGGGATCAAGGGGTGCGGGAGGCGGGGCCCTGGGCCTGCTGCAGCTCAGGAGGGGCAACCGGCAACAAGCGGGTGGCCTGCTCCAGCAGGGGGGTGGGATCGAGGGCCATCATGCGCTCCCCCATGCGGCGGCGGAGCTCCACATGCAGGTGGGGCCCTGTGGCGCGGCCGGTCTGCCCGAGGCGACCCAGCACCGAGGCAGCCGGCAGGAAGTCGCCCGGTTGCACAGCGGTGTCGAGCAAGTGGGCGTAAAGGGTCTGCCAACCACGGCCGTGGTCGAGCACCACGGTGAGGCCATACCCATCCAGCGCCTCCACCAGCACCACGTGGCCCGGCAGCATCGCCAGCACCGGCGTGCCCTCCGGCGCCGCCAAATCTTGGCCGGCATGCATGCGCCAGGTCTTGCGGGCCTGGGAATAGCGCCAGCCATAGAGGTCGATCTCGCTGGCGGCCACGGCCAGCGGGTACACGAGCCGCAGCGGCTCACCGGGGCGCAGGGGCCAGGCCTGATCCGGCTGAAGCACCGCCGCGCGGGCACTGGCCAGCACCACATCGGCCACGGGGGTTTCCGGCGGGATCTGGTCCGGCTTAGGCGGCAGGGCTGCAGCGGCGGGCTCAGCCCCGTGGGTATGGGGCTGTTCTTGGGCGCGCAACGCTCCCGCCGGCAGGGCCAGCAGCAGGCCAAGGAGCAACGGGGCAGAACGCAAACCCAAGCCAGATTCCAGCGGGCGAGCCCGTTGTACCGGGATTCCCCGGCTCGGCCAGCCTGGGGGCTGCGGCACGGCCGGTAAGCTCCAGGCATACGGGGCGTGGCGCAGCTTGGTAGCGCGGGTGCTTTGGGAGCACTAGGTCGCAGGTTCGAATCCTGTCGCCCCGATTGACTTCTCAGGGATTAGGGCAAAGCAGGGCACGCAAAACGCATGCAAACTGCTCACTCCCGCATCCAAGCCGCCAGCATCCGGACTGGGGTTGGCTCCAGCACCGCGCCCAAAGGTCCTGTTCTGGTAAGAAACAGCACCTGCGATCGCTGAGTGACTGCCACACCCCTCCCCCCAGCGCGAGCTTTCAGCCTGCTGGCTCCGCTAGTGGCAAGCCTCGCCATTGCCGTCCCTGCGCAGGCTCAGAGCATGCTCGATCAGATCATCCTGCAGAAGTGCTCTGCAGCCATGCAGGCGGATTTCGCCAAGGCCGGTCAGACACCTCCGGCAGGACTGGTTCAGCAAACCTGCGGCTGCGTGGTGCAGCAGATGCAGGCCACCCACAACCTCGACCTGGCCAAAACCGTTTGCAGCCAGCAGGCTGGAGCCACCTCCTCCTGATCATCCCCGTGCCTGAGGATGTCCCCCTCGGCAAAGCCACCCGCCAGCACTGGGAGCAAATCACGGGTCAGTGCTTCGACTGTGATTACCGGCCAGTGCAGCGTCCGATACGTCGACCACATCACCAGCCGCGCCAGCATCGATGCGCTGGCGGAGCGCTTCGGCGCACGCAGAGGACGACACCCTGCCACTGCCAGCACCTATTCCCGCGCAGTCCACGCCGCGAGCATCTGTAGCCGGTTCTCGTCGCTGACCAGCACACCGTCCACGGCATGCACCCTGGCGCACATGAGCCGCAGAGCCCATGAAGGCTCTTCCCCGATGGTCTTACCTATTCACGCTTAGGTGTGTGCCACGCCCCGATGTGCCCTCCACCAGAAACCGGTGAACTGGACGCCGTCGCGCGGGATCAGGTGCAGCGGATCATCGCCACCTTGCCGAGGCATCGGGTCCAGCATCTGCAGGAGCGGGCAGACAGTGAAGGTCAAAACCTGTCGGATTGGATCGCCCGTTTACTGGAACCGACTGAGCGGTAGGCGATGCATCTGCGAAGGCGCCCTACCTCCCTGGTCACCACCGCGGTAGCAATCGCCCCTCTGACCTGCTAACCCAACCAGCAGAACGCAGCAGTTGACGCTGTGCCGCGCCGTTGCCAGACCGGTGATGCAGGGGCGCGCGTCGACGACACCGCAGCGCCCCAGCAGCGGCTCTTGGGTTCGGTTGAACGCCACCCACATGCTCCACGACGGACTAATTCCGCACCCGTAGCTGGCAGCAGCTATAGCAAGAAGCACAATATCGATCATTCAGGCAAAAACTACCGATCAGAGCAGAAGATCTGCTGTAGACAAAGTTTTCAAGATCTGCACAGACCCTCCCAGATGCATGTGCTGGCCTGCATTACGCACAAACTGTATAGAGAGTTCTATGCTCACTAGGATATAGAACTGCATCGATAGACCTTTTGTCCCCATTTGGGGAGGTTGCGCGCAATCTGCACCCCTTGAAAATAGCTATTAAATTCAATTCCTTGAGATGCACAAGGCACATCTCGGTTCAATCAGCACTCAGGCTTCCCCGTCCCTCGGTATCGCCAGCCGTAAGCCCAAGCGCCTCACGATCACCGTGTCCTGGTCGGTCTACC
>JBEIQU010000037.1:0-10266 GCA_040376355.1 Prochloraceae cyanobacterium
GCACTGGCGGCACCCTCAAAGACGGCCTGATCGAACTGCAGGGCGACCAGGTGGCACCTGCCCTGGAGGCCCTGGAGCAGGCGGGCTACCGACCCAAGCAAGCGGGGGGATGAACCCTCCTGTCCTCTGTGGCCAAGGCCGCAGGGGAGCAACAGCATGGGGTATGCCCGTCAGCCAACCCCGGTCGTACGCCCCCCTGCGCAAATGCCGCGTTGCCGTGCATGGGCTGCGACTGGCCCTACGCGACAGGGCTGTGGCCTACAAGCTGGTGGTGTCGGTGCTGCTGCTCAGCGTGGCGTTCGCCCAGCGGGCCTGGGTGGATTTCGGCCTGTTGCTGGTGGCGACAGCCCTGGTGCTGGCGGCGGAGCTGCTCAACACCGCCATTGAAGAGCTCTGCGACTACGTCCAACCGGAGCGGGCGCCCCAGATCGGCGCCACCAAGGACATCGCCGCCGCCGGGGTGAGCCTGGCGATCCTGGCCTGGGTGGGGGTGATCGCGCTGGAGGTGTGGCGGTTGCTTCTGGCCCAACAGGGCTGACCACGGGCCGTGGCACAGGGGCCACGGGAGATACTTGGCCGATCAGCCTGCACCTGAGCACCATGGCCGCCCCCAGCGCCCCCTACGGCGAACTCACCAACCAGGGGGCCTCCACCAACATCGCCTGGCACCACGCCTCCGTGGATCGCGCCGGCCGCGCGCAGCAGCGGGGCCACCGCAGCGCCATCCTCTGGTTCACCGGCCTGAGCGGCTCGGGCAAAAGCACCCTGGCCAACGCCGTGAATGCGGCGCTGTTTGAACGGGGCCTGGCCTGTTACGTGCTCGATGGCGACAACATCCGCCACGGCCTCTGCAAAGACCTGGGCTTCTCCGACGCCGACCGGGAGGAGAACATCCGCCGCATCGGCGAGGTGAGCAAGTTGTTCCTCGACGCCGGCGTGGTGGTGCTCACCGCCTTTGTGTCGCCGTTCAAGGCCGACCGCGACCGCGCCCGGGCCCTGGTGGCCGAAGGCGACTTCATCGAAATCCACTGCGCCGCCGACCTGGCGGTCTGCGAACAGCGCGACACCAAGGGGCTCTACGCCAAGGCCCGCGCCGGAGAGATCAAGGAATTCACGGGCATCTCCAGCCCCTACGAAGCCCCGGAAACCCCAGAACTGCGGGTGGACACCGGCAGCCAGAGCCTGGAGCAGGGCGTGGAGCAGGTGCTGAGTCACCTCAGCGCCCAGGGGGTCATTCCCCAGCAGAACTGAGGGAAACGCCCGGACCACGCTGTTGAGCCCAGGCATCGAAGAAGGTTTTCAAGCAGCTGGCCACCGGCACGGCCAGCAGCAAGCCCAACAGATCCCCGAAACCCATCAGGCTGCCCACGCGGCTGCCAATGGGCAGGCTCACCAGCAACCAGGCGGGCTGCAGCCCCACGATGCTGCCCATCAGGCGCGGCTGGATGCCCTGATCCACCACCTGCCCCACGCTGATGGCTGCAGCCAGCACCTCAACACCGGTGCGGGGATCCTCCAGGGCCAGCAACAGGCTCACCAGCACGATGGTGAGGGCACTGGCGTAAGGCACCAGGGTGGTGAAGCCGATGGCCACGGCGAACAGCACGCCATAGGGAATCCCCAGCAGCGTGAACACCAGAATCTGCAGACCGCTGAGGATCAGGGCCAGCAGCACCTGGCCAGCGAAATAACCGCGGAAGGTGCGCCCCAGGGTGCCCACCACCAACGCGCGCACCCCCTGCGGCAGCCAGCGGGCCAACCCCGCCACGATCCCCTCGCCCCCCAGCAGCAGAAACACCGCCAGCACCGCCACGATCACGGTGTTCACGGTGATGCCCACGGTGGCGCCCAGGATCCCCAGCAACCGCTGGCTGAGTTGGCTGGCCAGCTGGCTGGCCCGGGCGAACAGGGTGCTGCTGAGGTCGGTGAACTCAGTGGGCAAGCGGCGATCGGCAGCCCAGGCCTCAAGCCGATCCAGCCACTGCTCCCCCTCGGCCAGCCAACCCGGCAGGGCGGTGATCAACTCCCCCAGCTGCTCCACCAACCGCGGCAGCAGCCACAGGGCCGCCAGCACCAACAACGCCAGGCCCAACCCCACCACCGCCAGCACCGCCAGTTGGCGCGGCAACCCGCGGCGCACCAGCCAGCGGGTGGGCAGATCCAGCAAAAAGGCGATCAGGGCCGCCGCCACGAACAGGGCGGGGAACGGCGCCAGGGGCAGCAACAGTTGGCGCAGCACCCAGAGGTTGAGGGTCAGCAGCGGCAGGGCCAGGCTCAGCCGCAGCCAGAGGGGCAGAACCAGGCGCTCGAGCATCGATGTTCCCTGCTGAGCAGTCCCTACATCTGGGCCAGGTAAGCGGCGCTGCCGAGCTCCAGCAAGCGGCTGTCCTTGGCCACCACCTGATCATGCAGATCGCGGCGGTAGTCCGCCAGCCGTTGGGCCAGCTCGGCATCGGCGGTGGCCAGGATCTGCACCGCCAGCAGGCCGGCGTTGGCGCCGTTGCCGATGGCCACGGTGGCCACCGGGATACCGGCGGGCATCTGCACGATCGAGTGCAAGGAATCCACCCCGGAGAGGGCGCGGGTCTGCACCGGAACCCCGATCACGGGCAGGGTGGTGAGCGAGGCCACCATGCCGGGCAGGTGGGCGGCGCCGCCGGCGCCGGCAATGATCACCTTGAAGCCGCGGCCGGCGGCCCCCTCGGCGAAGGCCACCATCTCGCGCGGGGTGCGGTGGGCGGACAGCACCCGGACCTCGCAGGCCACAGCGAAGCGCTGCAGCAGTTCCACCGCCGGCTGCAGGGTGGGCAGATCGGAATCGCTGCCCATCACCACCGCCACCCGCGGGGTTTGATCAGCGGGGGAGGCGTCCAACGGGGCCGAGCGCAGCAAGACTGTCATTGTCTCCCGTTCTGGCCCCGGGGCCAGCCACTCCGCTCCGATGCGCTGGCTCACCAACGTTCGACTGCCGGCCTGCCCGGGGCTGTGGCGGATCGCGCTGGACGGCGACGGCTGCATCGCCAGCCTGGAGCCCCTGACCGAAGGCACCGCCGCTGCCGGCGACGACTGGGGCGGTGACTGGCTCAGCCCAGGGGGGGTGGATCTACAAATCAACGGCGGCCTGGGGCTGGCCTTCCCGGAACTGCAGGCCGGCGATCTACCCACGTTGCTGGAGCTGCTGGAGCTGCTCTGGCGCGATGGGGTGGAGGCCATTGCCCCCACCCTGGTGACCTGCGGTGTGCCCGAGCTGCGCCAGGCCCTGGCGGTGCTGCGCCAGGCCCGCGCCGAGCACCGCCAGGGCCGCTGCCGGCTGCTCGGAGCCCACCTGGAGGGGCCCTTCCTGGCGCCAGCCCGCCGGGGCGCGCACCCAAGCCAGCACCTGGCGGCCCCCAGCCTGGCGGCCCTGGAGCAACGCATCGGCGGCTTTGAAGGGGAGATCGCCCTGGTGACGTTGGCGCCGGAACTGCCGGGCGCCGAGGCGGTGATCGCCGAGCTGCGCCGCCTGGGGATCCTGGTAAGCCTGGGCCACAGCGAAGCCAACCAGGACCAGGCCACGCAAGCGTTTGAGCAGGGGGTGGGGATGCTGACCCATGCCTTTAATGCGATGCCAGGGCTGCATCACCGCAGCCCCGGCCCCATTGCCGCCGCAGCGCTCCAGGGCACGGTGGCCCTGGGGCTCATCGCCGATGGGGTGCACGTGGCGCCGGCGATGGCCGTGCTGCTGCAGCGGCTGGCGCCGGAGCAGGTGGTGCTGGTGAGCGATGCCCTGGCCCCTTACGGCCTGGCCGATGGGGTGCACCGCTGGGATGAGCGGGCCCTGATCGTGGAGAACGGCAGCTGCCGGCTGGAGGACGGCACCCTGGCGGGGGTCACCCTGCCGTTGCTGGAGGCGGTCTGCCGGCTGGCCCGCTGGAGTGGCGACGCCGACCGCGCCATCGCCGCCGCCACGGTGCTGCCGCGCCGGGTCCTGGGGCAGGCGAGCGCGTGCAGCGCGCAGCTGCGGGGGCTTGCCCTGCGGGACACCCTGCGCTGGAGCGGCACGGCCGAACGCCTGCACTGGCGACGGGCAGCCTGAATAGGATCCGCGCCACACCCTTCTCCGCCCCGGTTCGCTTCGATGCCCACCGAGCAGCTGCTGCCCACATCCCAGGCCGACAAACAGGCGGAAAAGCAGGAGGTGAAGGGCTACTTCGAAACCACCGGCTTCGATCGCTGGAACCGCATCTACAGCGACAGCTCCGAGGTGAACCGGGTGCAGCGCAACATCCGCATCGGCCACCAGAAGACGGTGGACAACGTGCTGGATTGGCTGCAGGAGCAGGGCAACCTGGCAGGCCGCAGCTTCTGCGACGCCGGCTGCGGCGTGGGCAGCCTCACCCTGCCGCTGGCCCAGGCAGGCGCCGGCTCGATCGCCGCCTCCGACCTCTCGGAAGCGATGGTGCAGGAGGCCGCCCGGCGCGCCGGTGAGGCGGGCATCGCCCCCGGGCGAATCCAGTTCCAGGCCTCCGATCTGGAGGGGCTCAGTGGCCGCTACGACACGGTGGTCTGCCTGGATGTGTTCATCCACTACCCGCAGCAGCCCGCCGAAGAGATGGTGCGCCACCTGGCGGGCCTGGCAGAGCAGCACCTGATCGTGAGCTTCGCTCCCTACACCCCTGTGCTGGCGGTGCTCAAGAAGATCGGCCAGCTGTTCCCAGGGCCGAGCAAAACCACCCGGGCCTACACCCTGCGGGAGAAGGGGATCGTGAAGGCCGCTGAGGCCGAGGGCTTTGTGCTCAAGCGCCGCAGCCTCAACAAGGCCCCCTTCTATTTCTCGCGGCTGCTGGCCTTCGAGCGGGCCTAGCGGGGGTATCGGCCAGTAACCGCTCACCCACCACCTGGTTGCGGCTGCCACGGGGCTGCAGCCAAATCGCCACCACACCACCGGCATGCGTCACAGCCGCTCGGAGACCTGCGCCAACTCCATCGGCAGGGGGGCCTCAAGCATCAGTGGGCTGCCATCGAGCCGCAGCAGCCGCAGCCGATGGGCATGCAGCCGGTAACCACCCTCGCCCGGCAGGGCCTCGGGCCGGGCCTGACCACCCTCCCCATACAGCGGATCCCCCAGAAGCGGCGCCCCCAGACAAGCCGCATGGATGCGGATCTGGTGGGGCCGGCCCGTGGCGATCGCCACCTCCACCAGGCAGGCCTCCGGCCGGCGTTCCAACAGGGTGAAACGGCTGAGGGCGGACAGCCCACCGTGCTCCTCGGGGGTCACCGCACACCAGATCTGCCCCAGCAGCGGATGGGGCCGGCGGCCGATCGGGGTGGACACCATCTGGGCATGCCCAGGGATCCAAGCGGCGGGCAGGCGACCTGTGAGCGTCCTGTAGAGCTTTTCGCAGGTGTCCTGGGCGGCAGCTTCACCGGCTTCGATCCGAGTGCTGTCGCGCAGCTGGGCGCTCAGCCAAGCCCGCGTGGCGGGGCGGCGGGCGCACACCAGTAGCCCCGAGGTGAAGCGGCCGAGGCGATGCACGGGCCGCGGCGCCCCCTCCACCAGCGCCTCCAACTGGGCCAGGAGGGTGTGGCGCAGGAACCCTCCGGCCGGCAGCACCGGCAGGCCGGAGGGTTTGTTGAGCACCAGCAGGTCGCCGTCGTCGAACACGATCGCGCCCTGCTGCAGCACCGGCACGGCGGCCTCCTGCCAGGGGGGCCGATGCCACACCAGCTGATCGCCGGCTGCGAGGGGCCCATCGGCCCGGAGCCGCTTGCCGTTGTGGCAGATCTCTCCGGCGGCGAGCCGTTGCCGCCAGATCGGCTCCTCGGAGTGGCCGTAGTGCTCGGCGTAGTAGCCCACCACGCTGGACCAGGGCCGATCCATGCGGTCGCGGTAGGCATGGCCGCCGTTGTAGGCGGCCGGCAACCAGCCGGGCGGAGTGCCGGGGGCTGTCCCGGGTTCAGTCAACCAAGCCGTGCTCGAGGGCGTAGCGCACCAATTCGGTGCGGCTGGCGGTGCCGGTTTTGGTGAACAGCCGGCTGACGTACTTCTCGACGTTGCGGATCGAGGTTTCCAGGCGCCGGGCAATCTCCTTGTTCATCATCCCTTCAGCCACCAGCTGCAGCACCGAGGCCTCCCGGGGGGTGAAGTCGTGCTGAACGGCCGTCACCGGCTTCTTGCCGCCGCCATTGGAGAGCAGCGAGCGAATCTCGGTGATCTGCTTGGCCATCTGGCCGATGTCGGCATCGGCGAAACGGGCCGCCTCCTGCAGCAGACGCTCCTGACGCCGCACCACGTTGTGCACGCGGGCCACCAGCTCATCGGGGTCGAACGGCTTGGGGATGTAGTCGTCGCAGCCGGCCTGGAAGCCCTCGATGCGGTCGGCCGTCATGCCCTTGGCGGTGAGAAAGATCACCGGCGTGCCGCCGAGGCGCTCATCGGCCCGCAGCTTGCACAGCAGCCCATAGCCATCCAACCGCGGCATCATCACGTCGCTGATCACCAGATCAGGCAACAGCTCCTGGGCCTTGGCCCAGCCGTCTTCCCCGTCGACGGCGGTGGTCACCTGGAAGCCCTCGTCCTCCAAGTAGGCCTGAACGGCGGTGCGCAGGCCCGGCTCGTCATCCACCAGCAGCAACCGGGCCGGTGGGGCGGGCTGCTGCGGGGTGTCGTCCGGGGCAACGGGCTGGGATTCGGGTTCGAGACTCATGGCCCGCAGGCGCAGGGCGGCAATGGCCGCAATCTATCGAGGGTGTCTCGGCACGAGCTGCTGTTGCTCCCGCAGGTTGCCGGGGTAGCCGAGCTTCCGCGCCACGGCAGCGAGCTGGGCGGGATCCTTGCCGGCCTGGGCGGGATAGCAGGCGGCCCACCAGATCTGGTGATCCAGCCGGTTGGCCGATGTGATCTGCCCGCCGGGGTTGAGCTCGCGGATCTCCAGGTTGTTGCCCTTCAAGGTGAGGCGCATGGGCGCCTCCGGGCTACAGCGCAGGGTGTCCACCACCAGCTGCACCCCCGTGGGCGACTCCAGCCACAGCACGATCGTGCGGGCCGTGGGGTCACGGGGATCGGGCTTGACGTCGCGCACCCCGATCAACGACTCGCCGGCCATGGTGCTCCAGCGGCGCAGCACCACCAGATCCGCAGGCCGCTGCTCCGCCGAGGTGCGGAAGGAGGCATCCGGGCCTGGCTGCGCCATGGCGGAGCCCCCGGCTAGGGGCAGCAGCACCAAGGCCGCAGCCCCCAGCAACGACCCTCGTGACAGCGAACGCATGGACAGCGGAGCCATGGCTGACGGCTTCTGCAGCGAGCTTGCCAGCATGGAGCCCATGGTTGCTTCTGTGATCCAGCCCGTCATCCAGCTCGACCACCAGGCCACCACCCCCTGTGATCCGGCGGTGGTGGAGGCGATGGCGCCCTGGTGGACAGCGCAATGGGCCAACCCCGCCAGCCGCTCCCACCGCCCGGGGCTGCTGGCCGCCGCCGCCGTGACCCGGGCCCGTGAACGCATCGCAGCGGCCCTGGCGGTGGAGCCAGAGGCGGTGGTGTTCACCAGCGGCGCCACGGAGGCCAACAACCTGGCCCTCAAGGGCCTAGCGGAGGCGGAACTGGAGCGGGGCGGATCGCGACGCCACCTGATCTGCCTGAGCACCGAGCACCGGGCCGTGCTGGATCCGCTGCGCTACCTGGCCCGCCACGGCTTCGAACTCACGGAACTGGCGGTGGGATCCGACGGCCTGGTGGACCTGGCCCAACTGGAGGCTTGCCTTCGCCCCGACACGCTGCTCGTGAGCGTGATGGCGGCCAACAACGAGATCGGGGTGCTGCAGCCCCTGGCCGAGATCGCCGCCCTCTGCCGCCAGCGGGGCATCACCCTGCATAGCGATGGGGCCCAGGCCCTCGGCCACATCCCCCTGCAACCCGCTGCCCTGGGCCTCGACCTGCTCAGCGCCAGCGCCCACAAGCTCTATGGCCCCAAGGGGATCGGCCTGCTGGTGGTGCGCCCTGGGCTGCGGCTCGCCCCCCAACTGCATGGCGGCGGCCAGGAACACGGCCTGCGGGCAGGCACCCTGCCGGTGCCACTGATCGTGGGGATGGCCGCGGCCCTGGAGCTGGCCCTGGAAGACCAGCAGGCCCGGGCCAGGCGGCTGGCGGCCCTGCGCGATCAGCTGTGGCGGGGGCTGCAGGCCCTGGGGGGCGTGCAGCGCAACGGCGCCGCCGCGCCGCGGCTGCCCCACAACCTGAATGTGTGCATCTCGGGGGTGGAGGGCAGCGCCCTGCAGCGGCGGCTGCGGGAGACCCTGGCGGTGAGCAGCGGTTCGGCCTGCAGCGCCGGCGAACCCTCCCATGTGCTGCAGGCCCTGGGGCTCAGCCGCCAGCAGGCGGCAGCTTCGCTGCGCTTTGGCCTTGGACGCCACACCAGCGGCGCGGAGATCGCGGCGGCCATCCAGGCGGTGGCGACCGCCGTGCTGGAGCTGCGGCAGGGCGGCCCCGGTGGCGCCTGATTGTCACAAGCACAACAATTGCTAGGCAGGCCCGAAGGCCATCGCTAGGTTCCGGGCAATTGCTGATTGACCATGGGACTTCCGACCCCAGGCACCAACAAGCTGCAGGTGCTGCGGGCCATCGAGGAGGGCTGGCAGGCCTTCTGCCGTGCCCCCTGGCCCTTCCTGTTGTTTGAAGTGCTGGTGCTGGTGGTGAGCGCACCCTTCGCCGCGCTGCTGGCGGGCGGTGTGGTGCGGCTCAACAGCCCCGAGCCGGCCTTCGTGCACCCGATCGCCGCGGGCATTGGTCTGGTGGTGGGCCTGGTGGGCTACGTGATCGTGGCCCTGTGGGGGGCCGTGGGCCTCACCCGCGCCGCCTGGATCAGCCTCGATGGCCAGAAGCCTTCGTTCGCCCAGTTCACCCGCTGGGATCGGGCGGCCTCCGGCCGCCTGCTGGGCTCCGTGATCCTGCTGGCGATCCTGATCGGTGTGGTGGGCGTGGTGGCCACCCTGATCGGCAACGCCCTCGGCCAGGTGAACGCCGCCCTTGCAGCCCTGCCGGCGGTGGTGTTCGGCGTCTTCTACATCTGGCTGCTGGTGAGCCAGAAGTTTCTGCTGCAGCTGTCGCTGTTCGGCGTGAAGCGGCCCTTGGAAACCATCCAGGCGGGGGTGAGTGGCGTAAACCCCAGCTGGTGGGTGGTGCTGTGGCTGGCCATCGTGGAGGCGGTGGTGCACGCCGTGGCGGCCCTGTTCAGCTACGGCGGCCTGATCGTGGTGCTGCCGGTGGTGATCTGCACCAGCACCGCCGCCTACCGCCAGCTGTTCGGCAGCCAGGACCACACCGGCATCCTCAAGGCCTGAGCTAGCGCTAACGCCGCCGCGCCAGGCGCCACTTCGCGGAACGGCTGCGGGGGTTGGAGTGTTGCTCCGCCTCCGTGGCCGTTTCCGGTTTGCGGGTGACCCGCTGCAGCCGCTCGTCGCTGACGAACGCTGTCTTGACGCGCCGATCCTCCAGGGAGTGGAAGCTGATGACGCCAAACAGGCCCCCACTCACCAGCCAATCGGGAGCTGAAGCCAGCAGCCGATCCAGCACCCCCAGCTCATCGTTCACGGCAATGCGCAGGGCCTGGAAGCTGCGGGTGGCCGGATGGATGCGCCCGTGCCGGGCCTTGGGGGGGTAACAGCCGGCGATGGCATAGGCCAGCTCGGCGGTGCCGCGGAACGGGCCCTGCTCCTGCAAGTGCTGCTTCATGCGCCGGGCAATGCGGCGCGACAGGCGCTCCTCGCCGTAGGCATAGATCAGATCGGCCAGCTCGCCCTCCTCCAGCTGCTCCAGCAGCTCAGCCGCCGTGGCCCCGGCCTGGGGATTCATCCGCATGTCCAGGGGGCCGTCGTGGCGGAAGCTGAAGCCGCGCTCCGCCACATCCAGCTGCGGGCTGCTCACCCCCAGGTCCGCCAGCACCGCCACCGCCGGCTCGGCGGGGCCATAGGCAGCGAAGTTGGTGGCCACGATCTGCACCCGATCGCCGAAGGGGGCCAGCCGCTCGGCGGCGGCGGCGCGGGCGGTGGCGTCCTGGTCGAGCCCAATCAAGCGCAGGCTGGGATGGGCCTCCAGCAACAGGGCGCTGTGGCCGCCGCCGCCGAGGGTGCAATCGATCAGCACCCCCCCGCCGCGCTGGGCCAACAGGGGCTCGAGCGCCGCAAAGCCCGCCAGCACCGAATCGGCCAACACCGGCTGATGGGCAAAGGCGTCGGAGGGAGCGGGCAAGCGCAACGCCAGAAACGGCCGTGCTTCCTTCCTAAGATCCC
>JBEIQU010000165.1:0-4465 GCA_040376355.1 Prochloraceae cyanobacterium
AACAACAGCCCGCGTCTGGTGGGGCTGCTGGTGGCCCTGCCCCTGCTGGCTCTGATGCTCTGGCACTGGCAGCAGCTGGTGCAGGTGCTCTGGCTACTCAGCCGCTCCGCCGAGCAGGTGGAGCAGACCCTGCCGCTCACGCAGAGCCAGGCGGCCGAGCAGCGCCTCAACCTGGGGCTGCCGCTGCTGCTGCTCCCCCCGCTGAACCTGCGGGAGCTCGAACCCGCCACAGCCCCTCAGGTTGAGGTTGAACCCGAAATCGCAGTCGAGATCCTGCCCGAACAACCCAACACCAAGGAACCAACCGCCGAGCCGAGCGACGCCCCAGAAGACGGCACAGAAGACGCCACAGAGGACGCCGCTCCTGAACCCGCCTCAGCCGTTGTCGTCGTCGACGCTGCGGTTGCGGTCGAACCAGAGCAGCCCACCGAACAGCACCAGGGCCCCGACCTGGATGCCGAGGTCGCTGAGGGCGACGAGCTCCCCGGCGGAAGCCCGCAGGGCCATGGTGGCCAGGCCGATGGCCCCGGAGGCGGTGAAGGCGAGCCATAGGCCCCGCCGCAATCCCCGCCATGGTGTGCGGGCCTCCTGCAGCAGACGGGCCCGCAGGGCCGGATCCAGCGACTCGCGGCCGGGGCGGGCCGGATCAGAACCACCCATGGTGCGGCCTCAACTGCTCGTTGGGCTGAATGCTAGTTTCTCAACACTGCCGGTGTAGCTCAGTGGTAGAGCAACTGATTCGTAATCAGTAGGTCGCAGGTTCAAATCCAGTCACCGGCTTTTCGTTCCCATTCCGTTCATCAAGGACCGCGCTCAGCACTTGTGCAGCGTTCCTTTTGCGCGATTCCTGCCATCCCTCGGGCCCGGCAGGCGGGACGCGATTCCCAGCGCCACGCTGCGAGGGGAAGAGTCAACGAATCGGGGCGCATTTCAAGGCGGCAAAGATCACCAGCCAAAGCGGCGCAGCACTGCTAGGAGTGCTCTACTGATGCCTGCCACCATGCGCACCCCCCTGCTCGCCCTGGCCGCAGCCCTGGTGCTGGCGGGCTGTCAGCGGGGGCCGAGTGAGAGCCAGCGGCTGGAGCGCCTGGAGCTGCGCCTGCAGCAACTGGAACAGCGTCTCAACGCCCCCGATGGGCCCAACAGCACCGATCGAGGGGGCAAGGCTCCGGCGGGCCCGGTGAAGTCGCTCACCTTCCGGATGGGCAGTGCCGACGATCGCCTACGCATCTACTGGGCCGATGGCAGCAGCAGTGATCTGCCCTGCACCAAGGAACAGGGCACCTGGGCCTGCGGCTAAAGGGCCGCCAGGGCATCGATCCAACCGGGCTCACAGGGCCAGCGTTCCCGCACGCAGAGGCTGAAGGCGATCCCCTTCTCGCCATAGGCCGCCTCGTTGATGAACACGGGCCAGCGGGCCGCGGGATCGGCGCCGGCGGGTTGGGCCATGGCGCCAGGCTCAAAGCCGATCACCGTGCCGTCGGCACACCAGAACAGCGGATCCCCCGCCGTCAGGGGGCGCCAATCGCGATGTTGCCGCTGCGGATGCAGAGCCGCCGCCGGGGTGCCGTCGCCATGGCGAGGCAGATCGACACTGCCGCAGTGGCGATGCACGCAGAGGGCCTCCGGCAGCCGTAGCCGGCCGGCTCGGGCCTCCGCAACCACCGCCAGACAGGCTTCAAGGGCCAGCTGGGTCTGGCGGCAGATGCTGGCGCTCACCAGGCCCTGGGGCACCGGCCCCACCTCGATCACCAGACCCGCGGGCCAACGCTCCACCAGAAATCCCGTCTGGGCAGCATCGGCCTCATGCAGATACACCGGCAAGCCCAGCAGCGCCTGCACCCCTGCCGCTAAGGCGAGGTCGGGGGGGCGGCGGCCATAGACCACCAGCGAATTGCCCATGGCACTGGTGGTGCTGTGCAGGTCGAACACCACGCTGCAGGCGTGGCGGCCGTCGGGGCCGAACTGGGCCAGGAGCTGGCGTGCCCGCTGCACCTCCAGCTCCGTGCGGGCGGGATCCTGCAGCAGATCCAGCGCAAAACTGCGGTTGAGGTCGCGGTCGATGTAGCGGCGGTTGGCGGCCAGGGCTCCGGGGTTGCCGATCTCCAGGGCCAGGTCCAACCCCGCCGAGGCCAGCTGCTGCGGCCGCTGACGCCACTGCTCCAGCAACCAGGGAGCATTGCGCTCGTTGCCGTGGGTGGCGGCCACCACCAGCACGCGGCCCTGGGCCATGGCCTGTTCTCCCGCTGCCTGTTGCGCCAGCCTGGCAGCAGTGAGGCTCAAACGCCGATGGCGATCCCCCCGGCCGTGGTGCGCGCCGCCCGCGCGGGCTGGCACTGGCAGTGGCTGCAGCTGATGAATGGTCTCGGGCCCGCCGATGGAGAGGGCAACTACACCCGACCCACCGGGGCCTTCCTGCAGCGACCACCCCTACCGGCCAACGCCGGCGAAGCCGGTGGGCACGTGCTGATCGTGGGGCGCAGCTGCCCCTGGGCCCACCGCGCCTGGCTGGTGTGGCTGCTGCGGCAGCTGCAGGGCAGCATCGAGCTGCTCACCGTGGAGCCGGATCCCGAGGCGGGGCGCTGGCGCTTCAGCCAGCCGTTCCTGGGCTGCAGCACCCTGCAGGAGCTCTACCAACGGGCCGGGGCGGACCCCAGCCAGCGGGCCACGGTGCCGGTGCTGGTGGAGCGGGCCAGCGGCCGGGTGGTGGTGGGCGAGAGCGCCCGCCTGATGGAGCTGCTCAACGCCTGGCCCGCCGGCGACAGCGCCCCGAACCTGGAGCCAGCGCAGCAGCAGGAGAGCCTCAACAGCTGGAGAGAGCTGTTGCAGGGCAGCGTCAACGACGGCGTCTACCGCTGCGGCTTCGCCCGCACCCAGGCCGCCTACGACCGGGCGGAAACGGCGCTGTTCGACACGCTGGAGCGGGCGGAAGCGGCCCTCAGTGGCGCTGGCCCCTGGCTATGCGGCCCGCAGCTCACCCTGGCGGATGTGCAGCTGTTCCCGACCCTGATCCGGCTGGAGCTGGTGTACGGGCCCCTGTTCGGGGTCAGCCGCCAGCCCCTCTGGCAGCTGCCGGCGCTGTGGCGTTGGCGGCAGCGGTTCTTCCAGTTGCCCGGCGTGGCGGCCAGCTGCTGCGATCAGGCCTGGCGCCACGACTACTTCGGCGCCCTGTTCCCCCTGCAGCCCTCAGGCATCGTGCCCGCCGGGCCGCCCCTGGCCACACTGGTGGAAGCCCAGCTGCAGCCATGACCAGCGCCAGCGCCAGTGATCCGGTGTTTGAAGGGGTCTACGGCCCTTACCGGATCACCGCCGAGGATCGCCGCGAGGTGCTGGGCTATCGGCTGGCGCTGTTCACCGCCGCCATCGCCCAGGCGGCCCTGCTGCTGCAGTGGCAGCGCTTCGGGGGCAGCTGGCTCTGGCCCTGGCTGCTGCCGCTGCTGGCGGGGGTGGGACTGGCCCTGCGCTGGATTCACATCTATCTGCGGCCCCTGCATCGGGCCCTGCAACTGCTCTGGCTGATCGGCAGCCTGGGGTTTGTGGCCCTGGCTATCCAGGCGGGGCCGGCGGGCATGGCCGATGCCCTCAGCGCTGAGCGCCGCTGGATCTGGCTGATCGGCCCCTTCTTCGCTGCCCTAGCGGGCATCGGTTTCAAGGAGTTCTTCTGCTTCCGGCGGCCGGAGGCCATCGGCGTGACCCTGCTGCTGCCGATCGCCCTGCTGGGGCAACTCAGTGGCCTGCTGAGCGGGTCAGCCACCACCCTGCTGCTGGGGTTGGAGGCGGCGCTGCTGCTGGTGCTGTGCTTGCGCAAATTCCCCATGCCCGCCGCCGCCGACGTGGGCGATAAGAGCGTGTTTGCTTATCTGGAGTCGCAGCGGCAACTCCCCAGCCCTTGAGCCTGATCAGCCTGGTGGAGGTCCGCAAGGACTTCGGCATCCGCACCCTGTTCGACAACCTCACCCTGCATGTGGGGGAGCGGGAGCGGCTGGGGTTGATCGGCCCCAACGGCGCCGGTAAATCCACCCTGTTGCGGTTGCTGGCAGGGCTGGAGCCCCCCGGCGGCGGCCAACGCCGGGTGCTGCCCCAGGCGCGGATTGTGTTGGTGAGCCAGGAACCGGAGATGGATCCGGAGCGCACCGTGCTGGAGCAGGTGTTTGCGGGCAGCGGCGAAAAAATGGAGCTGCTCGGGCGCTACACCGCCCTGAGCGATGCCCTGGCCCTCGCCCACGCGGAGGGGCGCGATGACGCGGCCCTGCTGGCGGAGCTGAGCAGCCTCAACGCCCGCATGGACCAGAGCCAGGCCTGGGGCCTGGAACAGCAGATCCGCGAGGTGCTGCAGCAGCTGGGCATCGGCGACACCCAGCGGCGCGTTGGCGATCTCTCCGGCGGCTACCGCAAACGGCTGGCCCTGGCGGCGGCGCTGGTGGCCGATCCGGATGTGTTGCTGCTGGATGAACCCACCAACCAC
>JBEIQU010000240.1:0-3138 GCA_040376355.1 Prochloraceae cyanobacterium
AGAATCACCGAGCCGGGGTTGATGAGATCGAGGCCGGCGTGCTTGGGGGCCGTGCCATGGGTGGCCTCGAAGATGGCGGCCCTATCGCCGATGTTGGCGCCGGGGGCCATCCCAAGCCCCCCCACCACGGCGGCGGCGGCATCGGAGATGTAATCGCCGTTGAGGTTGAGGGTGGCCAGGATCGAGTAATCGGCCGGCCGGGTTTGGACCTGCTGGAAGATGCTGTCGGCGATGCGGTCGTCCACCAGCACCATCTGCTTCCACTGGCCGTTGCCGTGGGTGGCACCGATCGCATCCAGCACCCCCTGCACCTCGGCGCAGATCGCCTGCTGTTTCTCCGGTGTCATGGCGTCGTAGCCCGGGTCCACCATGCGGGCGTTGGCCTCCACCGTTAGGCCAGGGTTTTGGTCAAGGTTGTCGAGGATCCAGCTTTCCCGTTCGGTCACACAGTCGGAGCGGAATTCCGTGGTGGCCAGCTCGTAGCCCCAGTCGCGGAAGGCGCCTTCCGTGAATTTCATGATGTTGCCCTTGTGCACCAGGGTCACGTGGCGCTTGTCGCCCTCCAGGCGCATGGCGTGCTGGATGGCCTTACGGATGTGGCGCTGGCTGCCGTGCTTGCTCACTGGCTTGATACCAATGCCGGAACCAGCCGGGATCCGACGCTGGCCGAGCTTGCCGTTGGCCGGGATCACCACCGTATTGAGGTGCTCGATCAACTCGAGGCACACGGGATCGTTGGCTTCCCACTCGATCCCCATATAAATGTCCTCGGTGTTCTCGCGGTAGACGATCACGTCGAGGTCCTGGGGCCGCTTGTGGGGGCTCGGGGTGCCCTCGTAGTAGCGGCAGGGGCGCACGCAGCAGTACAGATCAAAGATCTGACGCAGGGCCACGTTCAGGGAGCGGATGCCACCGCCGATCGGGGTGGTGAGGGGGCCCTTGATGGCCACGCCATAGGTGCGGATCGCCTCGAGGGTGTCCTCCGGCAGGTACTGATAGGTGCCGTAGAGGTCGCAGGCCTCATCGCCGGCGTACACCTTGAACCATTCGATGCGGCGCTCACCGCCGTAGGCCTTGGCCACCGCCGCATCCAGCACCTTCTCGGTGGCGGGCCAGATGTCCACGCCGGTGCCATCGCCGCGGATGAACGGAATGATCGGGTCGTTGGGCACGATTGGCTGGCCGTTCTCGAAGCGGATTGGCGTGCCCTGGCTGGGGGCGGTGAGCTTCTCGTAACGGGCCATTGCGCAGCTGGAGCGGTTTGGCGAGCCTAGGTTTCAACGTTCTGCAGTTCTGCTGCAGCGACAACGGCATGAATGCCGCCGATCAGGTCCGATCTCTGCAATGGGCCCAGACCGTGGCCGCCATTGCCGCCCTGTTTCGGCAGCACTTCCCGGATGCCCGCGCCAATCTCACCCCCTGGCGCGACGACCCCCAGACCCGGGCCTTCGCGGAGCGGGAGAGCCTCGACCTCTCCTTTCATCTGCCGGGTTGGAGTCCCCGCAGCCAGTGCCGCTCGTTTCTGGTGCAATTGCGCCTGGAGCACCCCCCCGCCGGCGGCCCATCGCGGCCGCGGCTGCTGGGGGTCACGATCCGTGGCCTCACCTATGACGCAGAACGCTGGCGGCTCGCCACCCTCGGCGATTGGCAGCCCACCGGCAGCCATCTGCCCCAGCCCTCCGTGGTGCTGGCCCTGCAGGGGTTTTGCCGCGGCCTATTTGAGCTGTTCGCCGCCCTGGAGCCTGGGGCCGGCGGCTCCAGGGCCGCCTGATGCCCGCCGGCCGCTGGTTGAGCGGTTGTGCCTGCCCCAGGCGCTCTCCAGGGGTGGTACCACCTCTGCCGCCAAGTGGTACCACCCTTGGAGAGGGTCCAGGCCATTGGGATCCTGCCGGCAGCCCACCCGGCCCGCGTTACCCTTCGCAACCTTGACGGCGCCGGCCCGCAGCCCGCTTCTACGTTGACCAATCGGATCACCGACAACCATGCCCGTCGCCCTCGCCGCCCAACTGCGTGAAGGGACCAAGAAATCCCACACCATGGCAGAGAACACCGGCTTTGTGAGCTGCTTCCTCAAGGGCGTGGTGGATAAGGCCAGCTACCGCAAGCTCGTGGCCGACCTCTACTTCGTGTATGGGGCCATGGAGGAGGAGTTCGCTCGGCTCAAGGACAACCCCGTGCTGGCGCCAGTGGCCTTCCCGCAGCTCAACCGTCGTGAGGCCCTGGAGCGCGATCTCGCCTACTACTTCGGTGCCGACTGGAAGGTCCAGATTCAGCCCTCCCCCTCGGCCTCGGCCTACGTGCAGCGCATTCGCCAGGTGGCGCAGGATGCGCCGGAGCTGCTGGTGGGCCACCACTACACCCGCTACCTGGGCGATCTCTCCGGCGGCCAGATCCTCAAGAACATTGCCCAGAAGGCGATGAACCTGGGCGACAGCGACGGCCTGCACTTCTACGAGTTCGACGCCATCGACGACGAGAAGGCCTTCAAGGGCACCTACCGCGCCGCCATGGACACCCTGCCGATCGATCAGGCCACGGCCGATCGCATCGTGGAGGAGGCCAACAACGCCTTCCACCTGAACATGACCATGTTCCAGGAGCTGGAGGGCAACTTGGTGGCCGCCATCGGCAAGGTGCTGTTTGGCTTCCTCACCCGCCGGTCGCGCACCGGCAGCACCGAGACCGTCGCCGCCTAAGTGCGCCGCGTCCGCGTTCTGGTTCCCGGCACCACGGGCCGGTTCCGCTGCGGCGGTCTGTTGGTGGAACTGCAGACGGCCCGGTTGCTGAGCCAACTGGTCTCCGTGGAGGTGGTGACCTACCGCCAACGGGAATCGGAACACCGGTTTCTCGGCGATCTGCTGCAGCGTGAGCCGGCCGCCCTTGGGCCGGATCAACCCCTGTGGATCGTGAGTTGGGGCTTTGACGTGCCCCAACTGTTGCGACAGCTGCGCGGCAGGGCCGTGGCTTACCACGCCCACAGCAGTGGCTATGGCTTTGCTTTGCCTGCGGGTGTGCCGGTGTTGGCGGTGAGTCGCAACACCCTGGGCTACTGGGGCGACCAGGCCCCGCGTAGCCCCCTGTATCTGGTGCCCAATGCACTGGAGCCCCAGTGGATCGAACGTGGTGCCCGCGGAAGCC
>JBEIQU010000114.1:0-5574 GCA_040376355.1 Prochloraceae cyanobacterium
GCAGGCCGCCAGGGCCAGGGAGCTCCCCAACCCCGCAGCGGAGAGGGTCAGAAACTGACGGCGGCGCAGGCTCATCGCAGGGTCATCCAGGGGATGGGGAGTCCTGCTGCACTGTGGCGTTGCCGTAGAGCTCCCGCAACGACGCCGGGTTGAACTGCTTTCGCTCCGCAGCGGTCCAATCGCCGATCAAACGGCCCTCCTGCAGCATCAGCAGGCGATCACCATGGCGTAGGGCCTGCTCGAGGCTGTGGGTCACCATCAGGGCCGTGGTGCCCAGGCGCGCCACCAGACGGTCGGTGAGCTCCATCACCGTGGCCTCGGCCCGGGGGTCCAGGGCGGCGGTGTGCTCATCCAGCAACAACAGCCGCGGCTCGCCGAGGCTGGCCATCACCAGGCTGATGGTCTGCCGCTGGCCGCCCGAGAGCTGACCCACCGGCGTCTCCAGCCGATCCGCCAAGGGCAGACCCAACGTCTCCAACAGCTCGCCGTAGCGGCGGCGGTCGGCGCTGGAGGGGTGCAGACCCAACAGGGCACGGGGGCTGAACAGCGAGCGGCGGCGGCACTCCGCCAAGCGCAGGTTTTCCGCAATGGTGAGCCCCGGGGCCGTGCCGTCGAGGGGGTTCTGCATGACCCGGCCAATGGCACGGGCACGGCGGTGCTCCGGCAGGCGCAGCAGCTCCCGGCCCTCGAGCCGCACCGAGCCGCCGCTGGCCCGCAGGGTGCCCGCCACCAAATTGAGCAACGTCGACTTGCCGGAGCCATTACTGCCGATCACCACCACAAACTGGCCGGCGGGGCAGCTGAGGTTGAAGCCTTCGAACAGCTGCCGCCAGCCGCCTCCGGGGAGCGCATGGCCCCAGGCCAAATCCTGAATCTCCAGACTCACCGGCCACCCCCCGGATCCGACACGCCGGGGATGCGCAGCCGGCCCAAACCCAGGGCCGCCAGCAGCAGCAGCGCCGTGGCCAGCTTGAGGTCCACCGGCTCCATGCCCAGCTGCAGGGCCAGGGCGATCATGGCCCGGAACAGCACCGAGCCCAGCACCACCGCCACTAGGGCCTGGGGCACCGAGCGGGGCCGCAACACCGATTCGCCGACGATCACCGCCCCGAGGCCGAGGATCAACGAGCCGATGCCCATGGTGACGTCGGCGAAGCCCTGGTACATCGCCACCAGAGCCCCAGCCAGGGCCACCAAGCCGTTGCCGGCGGCGATGCCGAGGGTGAGGCCGCGGCGGGTGCTGATGCCATTGGAGCGAGCCATCACGGCGTTGTTACCGATGGCCCGCAGCGCCAGACCCAGGTCGGTGGCCAGCAGCAGCGCCAGACCACCCACCAGGCCGACCACCACCAGCAACAGGGCCACCAACCAGCGACCATCCGATCCGAGCCCGAGATCCGGCAGGCGATCCAACGCCAGCTGCAGGTCGGTGAGCGGAATGTTGGAGCGGCCCATCAGCCGCAGGGTGATCGAGTAGAGGCCGGTGGTAGTGAGGATGCCCGCGAACAGATCGTTCACCCCCAGGCGGGTGTGGATCAGGCCGGTGGCCGTGCCCGCCAGGGCCCCCAGGGCGACCGCTACCAGCAACGCCAGGGGCGGAGCCACCTGCTGACTGAGCAACAAGGCCGCACTGCCGCCCCCCAGGGCGAAGGAGCCGTCGACCGTGATGTCGGCGAAGTTGAGCACCCGCAGGGTGAGATACACCCCCAGGGCCAGACCGGCGTAGGCCAGGCCCTGGTCGATGGCGCCGATCCAGATGGCAAGCATCGCCGCATTGTGCACGCATTGCGCAGGCGCTGCTCAGGGGAAGCGCCGCACAGGGCGAGGACGCCCGTCAGAGTGAGACCACGGCGCGGCTGGTCTGCGTCTTCCCTGCGCCACCCCTGCGCCTGCCATGCACCTGACCCCTCAGGAGAAGGACAAGCTCCTGATCGTGACTGCGGCCCTGCTGGCGGAACGGCGTCTCAATCGCGGCCTACGGCTCAACCATCCCGAAGCCGTGGCCTGGCTGAGCTTCCTGGTGCTGGAGGGGGCCCGCGATGGCAAGAGCGTGGTGGAGCTGAGGCAGGAGGGCACCACCTGGCTCAGCCGCGAGCAAGTGATGGAGGGGGTGCCGGAGCTGGTGCATGCGGTGCAGATCGAGGCGGTGTTCCCAGATGGCATGCAGCTCGTCACCCTGCACGATCCGATCCGCTGAACCGCGATCCGCTGAACCGATCGACCGACCCCGCCATGGCCCCGCTGATGTCCAGCGCACCGATCCCCGAACCCGGCCGGCCGGTACGAACCGGTGATCGGCTGCGCCTGGCGGACACCGACCTGATCCTGGAGGTGGAACGCGACTGCAGCACCGCCGGCGATGACGTGACGCGCGCCGCCAGGGCGGTGGACACGGTGATCAGCCACGCCCTGATCCTCGACTGGTGGGGGATCGTGAAAGCCGATGTGGGCCTACGGGACGGCCGCATCGTGGCCATCGGCAAGGCGGGCGACCCCGACACTCAGGCGGGGGTGACCATCGTGGTGGGTCCCGGCACCGAAGTCATCGCCGGCGAGGGATACATCCTCACCGCCGGCTGCATCGACACCCACATCCCTTTCATCGGCCCGCAGCAGATCGACACCGCCCTGGCCAGCGGCGTCACCACCCTGATGGGGGGCGGCACCGGCCCAGCCACCGGCGGCCATGCCACCCCCTGCACCCCAGGTGCCTTCCATCTGGCACGGATGCTCCAGGCGGCGGAAGGGCTGCCGGTGAACCTGGGGTTCTTCGGCACAGGCCATGCCAACACCCCGGAGGCGATCGAAGCGCAGATCCGCGCGGGCGCCTGCGCCCTCACGCTCCAGGGCAGCCCGGGCACCACACCGGCGGTGATCAACCGCTGTCTGACGGTCGCAGACCAGTGCGACGTGCCGGTGTGCATCCACACCGGCACCCGCCATGGGGCGGGGTTCGTGGAGGACACACTCCGCGCCATCGGCGGCCGCACCGTTCGCACCCAAGGGGCCGGCGGCGGCCTCGACATCCTCAAGATCTGCGGCCAGGCCAACGTGCTGCCGAGCACCAGCGCCGGCCTGGCCAGCCCCGCCGAAGCCATCCTTCACGACCTCGGGGCCATCGCGATCATCGCCAGCGATTCCCAGGCCACGGGCCGGGTGGGGGAGGTGATCACCCGCAGCTTCCAGACCGCGCACACCATGAAGGTGCAGCGGGGCGCCCTACCGGAAGACAGTGCCCGCAACGACAACACCCGCCTCAAGCGCTACATCGCCAAGACCACCATCAACCCGGCCATTGCCCATGGCATCGACCACCAGGTGGGGTCGGTGGAGGTGGGCAAACTCGCCGACCTGGTGCTCTGGAAGCCCGGCTTCTTCGGCGTGAAACCGGAGCTGGTGATCAAGGGGGGCTCCATCGTGTGGGCCCAAATGGGCGCTGGCAACGCCTCCATCCCCACGCCGGGGCCCGTGTACGGTCAGCCGATGTTCGCCGCCTTCGGCAAGGCCCTGGCCCCCAGTTGCCTCACCTTCGTGAGCCAGGCCGCCCTAGAGGCCGATCTGCCCCGTCAGCTGGGGCTGCAGCGCGCCTGCGTGCCGGTGCAGAACAGCCGCGACGGGATTGGCAAGGCGGCCATGAAACACAACAGCACCCAGCCCCGGGTGGAGGTGGACCCCCAGACCTCTCAAGTGTTGGCCGACGGGGAGCTGCTCAGCTGCGAACCAGCGGCGGTGCTGCCCATGGCCCAGCGGTATGTCCTGCTCTAAAGCCTCGCCGCTCCCCAGCCGCCCTGGCGGCCCGCATTTCAGTAACAACAGGCACCCGGAGGGCCCAGGCCGCTCTGCATGATCACGCCACCGCAGGTTGGCGATGTTCACCGACTACCGCCCCAGCAAGGGTTACGACGAATATTTCAGCGCCAGCGAACAGCCGCGCCGCGCCCTGCAACCACTGCTCTCCTCCTTGGGGGCCCTGGGGCTCGATGAGCTGAACCGCAACCATGCCGCCGCCGGCATGTTGCTCAAGCGCCTGGGGGCCACCTTCCGACTCAACGATTCCGGCAACCGCGGCGGGGAGCGCATCTTGCCCTTCGATCCCCTGCCGAGACTGATCGACCACGCCGATTGGCAGCGCCTGGAGCGGGGCCTGATCCAACGGCTGGAGGCCATTGATCTGTTCCTGGCGGATGTGTATGGGGAGCAGCGAATCCTGCGGGATGGGGTGATCCCCCGGGAGGACGTGGAAAGCTCCCAAGGCTGGCGGCCCCAGATGCAGGGGTTCTGCCCGCCCCTCGGTAAGTGGTGCCAGATCTCCGGCCTGGATCTGATCCGCGACGGCCAGGGCACCTGGCGCGTGCTGGAGGACAACCTGCGCTGCCCGTCAGGGGTGGCCTACTTCCTGGAGAACCGGCGCGTGATGAAGCGCATGTTCCCCAGCCTGTTCGCCGGCCGCACCGTGCAGCCGATCGACAGCTACCCCTCCCAGCTGCTGCAGACCCTGCGGGAGCTGGCCCCCTGGACGGAAACGCCGCGGGTGGTGCTGCTCACCCCGGGGGTGTTCAACAGCGCCTACTTCGAGCACAGCTACCTGGCCCAGCAGATGGGCATCCCCCTGGTGGAGGGCCGCGACCTGGCCTGCCAGGACGGCCGCGTCTGGATGCGCAGCACCAGTGGACTGGAGCCGGTGGATGTGATTTACCGCCGCATCGACGACGACTTCATCGACCCGGCGGTGTTCCGCCCGGACTCGATGCTGGGGGTGCGCGGCCTGATGGATGTGTACGCCAAGGGACGGGTGGCAATCGCCAACGCCCCGGGCACCGGCGTGGCCGACGACAAGCTCATCTATGCCTATGTGCCGGAGATGGTCCGCTACTTCCTCGGGGAGGAGCCGATCATCGAAAACGTGCCCACCTACCTCTGCTCCCGGCCCGACGACCAGGCCTACGTGCTGGCCCACCTGGGGGAACTGGTGGTGAAAGCGGTGTCGGAGGCGGGGGGCTACGGCATGTTGATCGGCCCCCACGCCAGCCAGGCGGAGATCCTCGAATTCGCCGAGAAGATCCGCGCCAATCCGCGCAACTTCATCGCCCAACCCACCCTGGAGCTCTCCACCGTGCCCTCCCTCAGCGAAGGGGAGCTCTATCCCTGCCACGTGGATCTGCGCCCCTACGTGCTGCGGGGCAAGGGGGCCTGGGTGACCCCCGGCGGCCTCACCCGCGTGGCCCTCAAACGCGGCTCCTTGGTAGTGAACTCCTCCCAGGGGGGGGGCTGCAAGGACACCTGGATCGTGGAGGAGGCCCCTCAGCAGGCCTCTCAGGAGATGGCCCCATGCTGAGCCGTGTTGCCGATTCGCTCTATTGGATCAACCGCTATGTGGAGCGGGCGGAGAACATCTCGCGCTTCGTGGAGGTGAGCGAAGCCATGGCGCTCGATTGCCCCCCGGGCAGTGCCGAGCCCTGGCAACCCTTGATCGATGCCAGCGGTGACCGCGAACTGTTCGACCGCCTCTACCCGGGGGGCGGGGCCAACCAGGTGGTGGAGTTCCTGGTGCAGGCGGAGGACAACCCCAACAGC
>JBEIQU010000095.1:0-6385 GCA_040376355.1 Prochloraceae cyanobacterium
GCGAGGACAGGCTTGCGTGAGGCGCCAGGCATCTGGACACAATCAAATCCAAAGAAATTATTAACCGATACCGAGCAACAGGGGTGATGCGGAATGTTTTTTTTGGGGGGGGGTGCATTCGCATGCAGGCATCAAGCGGCCAGCGACAGCACAGATCCAAGCCTGGAATATAAGACAGGGCCTAGATCTTTGCCCGTCTTATGCACATCTTGCATGCAGAAATCTGCAGCAAATGAGCGGCAAGCCAACCCGGCAGAGATGTGTAGAAACGTTGAGCAAGAGGCCCCTGTTGGGGTCTTAGTCCCCGTGGGGGAACAAACCATCATGGAAGGCATGGCTGCCCTCCATCAGCACCAGGGTGGCCACAGCCCAGATCAGAGCAATCACCCAACCGTTGCGGTTGTCCTGCTGAGCGCCGCTCCACATCGCCCCTTGCACCGTGAAAGCGATGAACAGCGAAAACCCTTGAAAGAGCCACATCAAAGGGTAGTAACCGTGTGGCATCTCAACGCCAGGAAGCCGTCTCACCATCCTGGCAACAAGATTGAGCCACGCAATCACTCAACCGCTCTGCCGCCAGCAAGGCATCCAGCGGCACCAGCTGGCACTCCTGCGGATGCTGGGGCAACCAACCCTGGAGCAGGCGGCGATGGCCCAGCCGGATGGGGCGGGGCAGTTCGAGCCGTTGCCCCAGGAATGGCAACCACAGCTCAACGCCACTGGCATCGCGCCAGGGCTCAAAACCAGCCACTTCCACCAGCTGCTGAATCTGGCTTTGGCCGCGGCTGATGGCGGTGAGATACGCCACGCCCCTGAGCTGCGCGTGCCGCAGCGGCAGGGGCATCCAAAAGCCACGCTCCGCGGCGTTGGCCATCGCCTCGCGGTGATGGTGGGTGAACAACACCTGCACATCCATCGGGATCACGGTCACTCCTGCCGTTGTGACCGCGGCAGGGCCCACGGCTCCGCCCACAGCCGTGGCAGCCCCCAGGCCACACCTGTGGCCCACCACGCCCCACGGCCATGGCGAACCCCAGGCCACGGCTGTGGCCTCCCCCTGTGGCCAGCGGCGATCTCAGCGGCGGCGGCCGCCGCCGGGCCGACCAAAACTCAGGTTGTCTTCCGGGAGACAACGGGCCAAAAGCACTGCTATCACTGAGTTTTCCGGGAAGACAGCGATGCGTCGATCCAACCCCCAGCGCCCCCACCGCGCCACAACGCGGCGCCCCATGAACGCCCAACAGCGGGCCTTCGCCTGCCGGCACCTGGGCCTAGCCCACCAGCAGGCCCAGCGCTTCGCCCGCAACTGGGCTATGCCCGTAGAGGAGCTGATCGGCCCCGCCTACGAAGGGCTGTGCAAAGGCGCGATCGGCTTCGATGCCAGCCGCGGCCATCGCCCCTCCAGCTACCTGGTGGCCAAGGTGAAGGGGGAACTCCTGCACCACCTGCGCGACACCGGCTTTGCCCTGCGCATCAGCCACAGCCTGCGGGAGCTCTGGATCCGCTCCCGCAGGCCCCGCGCCCTGGGCCTCAGCGATGCGGAGATCGCCGCGCAGCTGCGGGTGCCGCTGCCCACCTGGCTGGAGTGCCGGCGGGCCTGCGGCCAACGGCCGGCGCCCCTGCCTGAGGACTGAGCCCAAGCCTCAGGGGCGCCGCCAGACCGCTTGGATCTGGGGCCACCAATCACGGGGCTGGTCGTTGGAACGCAGGCTGAGGCTGAGCATCGATCCGGCCAGGGCCACCCCTCCACGCCGCCCCAGCGCCAGCAGGTGCAGCGGCACCGCCAACGCCAGCAACACCCACGCGAGCAGGTGCAGGTGATAGGCCAGGTGGTGCAGCTGGCCCTGCCGCAGCCAGTCCTCCTGCATGGCCTTGCCGCTGCCCACCGCCAGCCCCAGGGCCAGCAGCGGCAGGGCATTACCCAGCTGGCGCAACCGCCAGCGCCCGATGCTCAGGGCATACAGGCCAAACAGCAGCGCCACGGGCCACAGGGCCACGCCGATGCTGCCGTGCAGATCGATCCAGTCGCCGGGCAGGGCAACTGGCAACCGCCCCCAACGGCCGTCATAGCGGCTGTACACCACCAGCCCACTAAGCCAGGCCAGGGGCAGCAGGGCCGCCGTCAGGCCATGCAACAACCGCAGCAGGGAGGGCTGATAGGGGCGGGGCACAACGGCGTTGCGAGCAGGCCCGGAACCCTAGGAAGCCTTGCTAAACCCATGATGTTCACCCCTGATTTGATCCGCTGGCTGTGTTGCAGCCGGGGAAACCCGCATGCCTGGGCCGCCTTCGAGCAAGGGGCCTGGCTGGCGGAACTGGAGTTGCTGGAGCTGGGGGACGCCGTGCAGCGGCGGGCCCAGCAGGCCGGCGGCTACGCGGGAGAGCTGTTCGATCTGATGGTCACGATTGCCGATGTGCTCGAGCGGGAGCACGGCTGGAGCCCCGAGCAGTCGGAGGCATGGCTCAGCCGCATGGGGGTCTGGGAGGAGCCCTGAAGCAGCCCTCGCACCACTCTTCTCAGCCTGCCCCACAGCCCGAACAACGCACAACTACAGCAATTTGCGCTCTATCAAGAAATGTTTACCATGCTACGATTTGAAAACTTCCTTAACATTTGGGAAAGGCCCGCATGTTCACCCTCGACAAAGCCTCCCAAATCTTTCCGGACACCCGCTCTGCGGATGTGGTGCCCGCGATCACCGCCCGCTTCAAGCTGCTGAGCGCTGAAGACCAGCTGGCCCTGATTTGGTACGCCTACCTCGAGATGGGGCGCACCATCACCATCGCGGCCCCAGCCGCCGCGCGCATGCAGTTCGCCGAGGGGATCCTCAACGAGATCAAGGCGATGGACTTTGTCCAGCAGAGCCAGGTGATGTGCGACCTGGCCAACCGCGCCGACACCCCCATCGGCCGCGCCTATGCGATCTGGTCGGTGAACATCAAGCTGGGCTTCTGGTACCAGCTGGGCCAATGGATGGCCGCCGGCAGCGTGGCCCCGATTCCCGAGGGCTACCAGCTCTCCGCCAACGCCGCCGCCGTGCTGCGCTCTCTGCAAGAGGTGGAGCAGGGGCAGCAGATCACCCTGCTGCGCAACTTCGTGGTGGACATGGGCTTTGACCCCGCCAAGGGCGAAGGCCAGCGGGTGATGGAGCCCGTGGCGCCCCCCACACCGGAGGAGCAGCGCAAGAAGGTGTTCATCGAAGGGGTGATCAACCCCACGGTGAACAGCTACATGGATCTGCTGAACGCCAACGACTTCGACAACCTGATTCAGCTGTTCCTGGCCGACGGCGCCCTGCAGCCCCCCTTCCAGAAGCCGATCGTGGGCACCGAGGCCATCCTGCGTTTCTTCCGGGAGGACTGCCAGAACCTGCGCCTGCTGCCCGAGCGGGGCTACGCCGAACCCACCGACGGCGACTTCACGCAGATCAAGGTCACCGGCAAGGTGCAGACCCCCTGGTTTGGCGCCGGCATCGGCATGAACGTGGCCTGGCGCTTCCTGCTCAACCCCGAAGGCAAGATCTATTTCGTGGCCATTGATCTACTGGCCTCCCCGGCCGAGCTGCTCAAATTCGCCCGTTGAAGCCAGCCACAGGCCTGAGCCTGGCGCTGCTGCTGCTGTTGGGCTGGGGGGCCTCCACCCTTGGCCTGCTGCAGGCGCACCTGGCCCAGTGGCCCTGGTGGCTGGTGGTCTCCGTGGTGCTGCTGCGCACCGTGCTGCAGACCGGCCTGTTCATCGTGGGGCACGACGCCATGCACGGCGTGCTGGTGCCGCGCCATCCCCACTGGAACCATGCCCTGGGGGCCTGCGCCCTGGGCCTCTATGCGGGCTTGGCCTATGGCCGTTGCCGTCAACAGCACCAGCGGCACCACCGCTGCACCGCCAGCAGCCACGATCCCGACTTCCACTCCGATCCGGCCGCCGGGCCAGGCCGCTGGTACCTGCGCTTCATGGCCGGCTATCTGAGCCCGGGGCAAATGGGGTGGTTGCTCGGCTGTTGGGCGGCACTGCTGTTGCTGAGTCGTCCCGCCAACCCCAGCAGCTGGGCCAATCTGCTGTTGTTCTGCACCCTGCCGCTGCTGCTGAGCTCGCTGCAGCTGTTCCTGTTCGGCACCTACCTGCCGCACCGCGTGCAGCGCTCACCCCACAGCGCCAAGGCCCCCGCCAGCCTGGATTGGCCGGCCTGGCTGTCGCTGCTGGCCTGCTTCCACTTCGGCTACCACCGGGAACACCACGAACACCCGGAGCTGGCCTGGTTTGAGTTGCCCACCCTGCGGCGCCAGCGGCGCCAACTCGCGCGGCTCTGACAACATGAGTAGCGTCGAACACAACAGGAGTTGGGTCGATGCTGGAGCAGGCGGTCGAGGGATGGACAGCCACCGAACAAGCCATCGCCGAGCGGGCGTTTGAGCAGGCCTACGGCCGCGCCATCAGCCAACTCACCGCCACCCTGCAGACCAAGGCTCAGGCGCTCAGTTCCGCCGAATCGATCTGGCAGTTCCACGATTTCCTGAGCATTGAGCGCCACACCATCGAAGGGCGCTTTGCCTTTCAGCTCGAGGGCATCCTGTTTGTGTTCGCCAGCCTGGTGAAAGAGGGGCTGCTGCAGCTGGATGAACTGAGCGGCTTGGAGTCCGAGAAGTTGGCCAAGGTCACAGCCATGTCGCGCTTCTGAGGGTTGGCGGCTCCAGCCCAGGCCGCCACTGGCTCTGTAAACCTGTGGTGATGGTGTCGTTCTCAAGCCCTCCCGGCCGCACCGATGAAGATGAGCGGGATCGCCCGAGGCTCCTGTCCGGCGATCCTGAGAGACCCAAGCTTCGCGGCAGCGGGGCTTTTTTATGGCCAGCGGCGCTGGCATCAGCCGATGGGCGGTGTGCCGTGGCCTAGGGTGATGGTGATTCAACGATCACTCTTCAGCGGGTTTCTTCCCATCGGGGCGAGCTCCAACGGATTTCTCCACTTCGGCCAGCGACTTTCTCAGGACTATTCGAAGAATCGGATCCAGATTTCATTCATTTCTTTCATGACGATCTACGTCGGCAACCTCTCCTTCGATGCGGAGGCTGAGGATGTGCAGCACCTGTTCGGGGAATACGGCACCGTGAAAAAGTGCACCCTGCCCCTCGATCGCGAAACCGGCCGCAAGCGGGGCTTCGCCTTTGTGGACATGTCCAGCGATGCCGAGGAAACCAAGGCCATCGACGACCTCCAGAACGTGGAGTGGATGGGCCGCAGCATCCGCGTCAACAAAGCCGAGCCCCGTCCCAGTGGCGGCGGTGGTGGTGGCGGTGGCGGCAACCGCTGGTGAATCCCGTTGGCCTCAGCTCAGCTGAGGCTGACCAACTGCAACCAGCAGCCCCCCGGCGCCAGCTTCTCCACGATCACGCTCAGGTGCTCGTGCTGCACGAGCGAGCTGGCGTACACCCGGGCTGCTTCCAAACAGGTGAAGCGTGGACCAGACACCGCCTGGTCCACCACCTGATCCCCGTGGGTGAGGGTGCGCACGCGGTAGAGCCCTGCGGCCTGGGGGTCGGTCATGCCATCAGCGTGGCCTCAAAGCTGCTGCAGAGTGCTGAACCAGCAGAGTGTTTCCGGATCCAAAGCCCTGCGGCCAGCCGCTGGCTTAGCAGCAGGTGACCTCAGGGGTGGTCGCGGCAAGCTCCATGGCCCGATTGCGCAGGTGCTCCAGCAAGGCCTGCAGCCTGGGATGCTCGGCAAACTCCCGGCGCACCACCAGGCTGTCGCCCGACACCATCGGGATCTCGAGCGGCAGCATCACCTTCTTGGTGCGGTAGTGATTCATCGTGAACACGGTGGCCGGAGCGACGTTCAGCGGATCACTGGGGATCAGCTGCCAATTCTCAACGGGGCTGGCTGACGTCCAGAGCTGCAAGGCCTCGAACTGGGCCTGGGCCTGAGGGAAGGCCCCATCCGCCAGGGGAAAGAAGGGGTAGCCGCGCACCTGATCGAGGCTGATGGAGGCCCCCAAATCGAGCAAGGGATGCCCTTCCGCCACCACCAGACGGATGGGGTAGCGGGTGAGATGCAGGCAGACCAGGTCGGGATCGTGCGCATCCGGAAGGTCGGGGTAGGTGCCGATCCAGGCATCGATCACCCCGTCCCGGAGGTGACGCAGGGGGGTGCGCACCTCCAGGAAATCGAAATTGCCCTGAATCCAGTCGGTGGAGAGCCCTGGGCAGAACAGCGGCCCTGAGTAAAACTGGGCTTCGAGCCTCAGGTGGTGACCGTTGTGCCAACGGTAGAGCTGATGCACCTGCCGCTCCAATGCCAGCAGCTCCCCATCACCATCGAACAGCCATTCACCCTGGGATTTGTATAACTGCAGGCCAAACACCTGGGCCACATGATTGACACGCCGGCTCA
>JBEIQU010000133.1:0-5054 GCA_040376355.1 Prochloraceae cyanobacterium
ATCCGTGGGCAGCTGTTGCAGGATGCCCATGGCGGAGAGGGTGCCCCCCTGGGCATTGCGCAGGATGGCGGCCCGCAACCCCTCCACCCGCAGGTCACGGCGCTGGGATTTCAAGGGGCGGAACGCCCGCGTCTGCTGCTGCAAAAAGGCCACACCGGCGGGGGAATAGAGGAAACGGGCCAGGGGCACGAGCTCGACGCCATAGGGCTTGGCCAGGGCCACCCGCAGCTGGTCCTCTGGCCAACCGGAGCGGGTCACCAACTGGCGCAGGCGCTGATCGGAGAACGTGCCATCGGCGATGAATTGCTGGATGGCGGGGTACGGGATCGTCCACAGCTCCGCCCCGTCCTCCAGCCGCAGGGTTTGGGGAGCGCTCGGCTGGGGCGCCGCCATGCCAGCCGGAGCCCAAGCGAGGACGGGCCACAGGGCCAGAGCCGCAAGCTGCCGTCTCATTGGTTGAGCTTGAGCACCGCCATGAAGGCCTCCTGGGGCACCTCCACCTTGCCCATCGCCTTCATCCGCTTTTTGCCTTTGGCCTGTTTCTGCAGCAGCTTCTTCTTGCGGGAGATGTCGCCGCCGTAGCACTTGGCCAGCACGTCTTTGCGCATGGCGCTGATGCTCTCGGAGGCGATCACGCGGCTGCCGATGGCCGCCTGGATGGGGATCTTGAATTGCTGGCGGGGGATCAGCTCCTTGAGCTTCTCCACCAGGCCCTTGCCCACGTTGTAGGCCTTGTCCCGGTGCACGATCGTGGTGAGCGGATCGGCCTTCTCGGCGTTGATCAGCACATCGAGGCGAACCAGGTCGTTCTTGCGGTAGCCGATCAGCGAATACTCCATGGAGGCATAGCCCTTGGTGCGGCTCTTCATCTGATCGAAGAAGTCGGTTACCACCTCCGCCAGGGGCATTTCGTAGTGGAGCGTCACCCGATCGGTGGTGATGTACTTCATGTCGATGAACTCACCACGCCGCTCCTGGCAGAGCTCCATCAGCGTGCCGTTGTAGGTGTTCGGGGTGTAGATCTCGAGCTTCACGTAGGGCTCTTCGATCGATTCGCGCTTCTGCGGATCCGGCAGGGTGGCGGGGTTATCCACCATCAAGGTGTCGCCATCGATCATGTTCACCTGATAGATCACCGACGGTGCGGTGACGATCAGGTCGAGGTCGTATTCGCGCTCCAGTCGCTCCTGCACGATCTCCATGTGCAGCAGCCCAAGGAAGCCGCAACGGAAGCCGAAGCCCATGGCGCTGCTGGTTTCCGGCTCGTACTTCAGGGCCGCATCACTGAGCTGCAGCTTGTCGAGGGCTTCGCGCAGATCGGGATATTGATCGGCATCGGTGGGGAACAGGCCGCAAAACACCATTGGCTTGGCCTCGGTGTACCCGGGTAGTGGCTCAGAGGCCGGGTTGCTCACCAGGGTGATGGTGTCGCCCACACGGGCATCGGCCACCGCCTTGATGGACGCCGCCAGGTAGCCCACTTCGCCGGCGTGCAGGCTCTCCACCTGGCGCTGGTCGGGGGCCATCACCCCCACTTCATCGAGCTCATAGGTTTTCTTGCTGGCCATCAGCAGCACCTTGTCGCGCTTGCTGATGGAGCCCGAAATCACCCGGAAGTAGACGATCACCCCGCGGTAGGGGTCGTAATAGGAGTCGAAGATCAGCGCCCGCAGGGGCTCGTCCACCCGATCCGGCGGCGGCGGCACCCGATCCACCACCGCCTGCAGGATGTCGAACACGCCTAGGCCCGTTTTGGCGGAGCACGGGATGGCATTGGAGGTGTCGAGGCCGATGATCGCCTCGATTTCCTCGCTGATGCGCTCTGGATCGGCACCGGGCAGGTCGATCTTGTTGAGAACGGGGATGATCTCCAGATCGTTCTCAATGGCCAAGTACACATTGGCCAGGGTCTGGGCCTCCACCCCCTGGCTGGCATCCACCACCAGCAGGGCGCCTTCGCAGGCCTGCAGAGAGCGGCTCACCTCATAGGAGAAGTCGACGTGCCCGGGGGTGTCGATCAGGTTGAGGATGTAGGTCTCACCGTCGGCCGCCTTGTATTCCATGCGGGCGGCTTGGAGCTTGATCGTGATGCCGCGTTCACGCTCCAGTTCCATGTTGTCGAGGAACTGCTCCTGCATGTCCCGGGCCGCCACGGTGCCCGTTTCCTGCAACAGACGATCGGCCAGGGTCGATTTGCCGTGGTCGATGTGGGCAATGATGCAGAAATTGCGGATCCGTGAGACGGGAACGTCGGTCATTCGCTGGCGGCTTCCCGGCTCGGGACATGGGATCTCAGTGGGTTGATCCTAGGGAGACGCCCCTGACGTTCCGCCCCATGGCCCACCCCTGGTTGCTGCTGCTGCTGGCCATTACCGCGGAGATCGTGGGCACCTCCTTCCTCAAGGTCTCCGCCGGCATGAGCCGGCCGCTGCCCACGCTGGTGGTGCTTGCCGCCTATGGCACCGCCATGCTGCTGCTGGCCAAGGTGGTGCAGAGCCTTCCGCTGGGGCTGACCTATGCCCTCTGGAGTGGCATCGGCATCGTGGCCATCACCTTGGTGGGGGTGCTGGCTTACCGGCAGATTCCCTCGGGCGGGCAACTGCTGGGGATGGCCCTGATCACCGCCGGGGTGGTGATTGTGAACCTCACCGGTGAGGCCCACCCTGGCTAAGGAAGGGACATCCCATTCCCGAAGGCCATGGCCCACAGCTCCTCGGTGGTCTGCCTGCACCACCGCCCTCTGACGGTGTTCGGCGCCCCTGGGCGGTATGTGCAGGGGCCGGGGGCCACCCATGAACTCGGCCGAGAACTGAAGCGATTGGGGTTGAGTGGCCCGGTGCTGTTCGTCGCCGGAGGCACCGCCCAACGGGACCTGCAGCCGATCTGGCGCACGGTGCTGCCCGCCGAAGGGCTGGAACCGCTCGTCGAGCCGTTCGGTGGTGAATGCAGCGATGCGGAAATCAACCGGCTGATCCAACGGGGGCAGGGCCAGCGGGCTGTGGCGGTGGTGGGCGCCGGTGGGGGCAAGGCCTCCGATGCGGCACGGGCCGTGGCCGATGCCCTGGGGCTGCCGGCGATCATCACGCCGACCCTTGCCAGCACCGACTCCCCCTGCAGCGCCCTCTCGGTGATTTACGACGGGGCCGGGGAGGTCAGCGGTTTTCGCTTCTACAACCGCCACCCGCTGTTGGTGCTGGTGGACACCTCGGTGGTGGCCCGGGCCCCCAAACGCCAGTTGGTGGGTGGCCTGGGCGATGCGCTGGCCACCTGGTTCGAAGCCCGCACTTTGCGGGAGAGCGGCGGCCTGACCACCCTCGGAGCACGGCCCACCAGCACGGGCACCGCCCTGGCCAAGCTCTGCTGCGACATCCTGTTGAGCGATGGTCCCGCCGCCTGCGCCGCCGTCGACGCCGGGGCCACCACACCAGCGCTGGAACGGGTGGTGGAAGCCAACACGCTGCTGTCGGGGTTGGGCTTTGAGAGTGGCGGTCTGGCCGTCGCCCATGCCGTGCACAACGGCATCACCACCATCCCGGGCAGCCACACCTGCATCCACGGTGAAAAGGTGGCCTTTGGCCTGCTCACCCAGCTGGTGCTGGAGGGGCGTCCCCAGGGGGAGATCGATGAGATCTACCGGTTTCAGCGCGCGGTAGGACTGCCCATCACCCTGGCGGAGGTGGGGGTGGATGCCAACAGCGAGGAGCAACTGCGCCGCATCGCCGAACGCAGCACCATCGCCGGCGAAACCAGCCACAACGAGCCCTTCCAGGTGAGCGCCGAGATGGTGCTCTCGGCGCTCAAAGCCGCCGACCAATGGGGACGGCGGCTGACCTGATGACCGCGATACAACCGGCGGGGGCGGTTCCTAAGCTCCTCTCAACAGCACGGACACCCATGAGCAGCGAGATGAGCGGCGCCACCACCGAAGCCCAGGCGGCACCCGCTCCCGACGCGGCGGCGAGCAGCGCTGATCCCCGCGCCCTCACCATCGAAAACGTGGAGCGCACCCTGGATGAACTGCGCCCGTATCTGATGGCCGACGGCGGCAACGTGGAAGTGGTTGAGATCGACGGGCCGATCGTGAAGGTGCGGCTGCAGGGGGCCTGCGGCTCCTGCCCCAGCAGCACCATGACCCTGAAGATGGGCATCGAGCGCAAGCTGCGCGAAGCCATCCCCGAGGTGAGCGAAGTGGTGCAGGTGCTCTGAGCCCAGGCCCCTAGGCTCGGGCCCAGACGACACCTGGGCCCGTGCTCGACCAGCGGCTGCTGCGCGACAACCCCGACCTGATCAGCCAACAGCTGGCCCGCCGCAACATGACGGTGGATCTCTCGGGCCTGCAGCAGATCGCCCGCCAGGGGCGCGACCTGGAAGAGGAGCGCAGCAATCTGCAGGCGGACGGCAACCGCATCGGCAAGGAGGTGGGCCTCAAGATCAAGGCCGGAGCCAGTGCCAACGGGCCTGAGGTGCAGGCCCTGCGGGACGCGGGCAACCGCATCAAGCAGCAGGTTGCCGCCCTCGAAGAGCAGGAGAAAGGGCTCGAGACCCAGCTGCGGGAGCAGTTGCTCACCCTGCCGAACCTGCCCTCAGCCGAGGCTCCGGACGGCCGCGATGAACGGGATAACGTCGAGGTGAAGCGCTGGGGCACCCCGCGCACCGCCGCCTACGACGGCGAAGAGCTGGAGGAGCACTGGCAGATCGCCGAGCGCCTGGGGCTGTTTGAAGCCGAACGCTCGGTGCGCATCGCCCAGAGCCGCTTTGTGACCCTGCTGGGCCAGGGGGCACGGCTGGAGCGGGCCCTGATCAACTTCATGCTCGACCTGCATGGCGGCAAGGGCTATCGCGAGGTGCTGCCGCCGATCCTGGTGAACAGCGCCAGCCTCACCGGCTCGGGCCAGCTGCCCAAATTCGCCGAAGAAAGCTTCCGCTGCGCCGAGGACGACCTCTGGCTCACCCCCACCGCTGAGGTGCCGGTGACCTCCCTGCACCGCGATGAGGTAATCCCCGCGGAGCAGCTGCCGCTCAAATACGTGGCCTACACCCCCTGCTTCCGCCGG
>JBEIQU010000261.1:0-2642 GCA_040376355.1 Prochloraceae cyanobacterium
GAGGTGATGGGCCGGCCGCTGTTCCTCGTGAATGACCCGCCGCTGGTGCGCCAGGTGCTGGTGGATCAGGTGGAGCGTTTCCCCAAGCACCCGCTCACGCTGTGGTTGCTGCAGCCGTTGATCGGCCACGCCATCTTTTCGATAAATGGCGCGGAATGGGCGCGGCAGCGGCGGCTCGTGGATCAGGCCTTCCAGGTGGCGCAGCTGCGGCGCGTGTTCCCGCAGATGCGGGGTGCCGTCGAAGCGCTGCTGGAGCGGCTGGAGCGCTTCGGCGATGGTCCGGTGGAGATGGAGGCGGAGATGACACTCGTGACCGCCGATGTGATCGTGCGCACGATCCTGAGCCGGCCGCTGGAGGCGGCCGAGGCGGCCGACATCCTGCAGGCGTTCCAGCGCTACCAGCGCCGTGCTGGCCAGGCGCTGGTGCTGCGGCTGCTGCAGCTGCCGGCGCCGCTCTTGCAGCGCTATCTGGGCCGCCATGCCCGCACGATCCGCACCTGGATCAGTGCGGTGATCGAGGAGCGGCTGGCGGCGCCAGCCGGGTCGGAACCGCCTGATGATCTGCTGCAGGCCCTGCTGGAGGCGCAGGATCCGGAAACCGGCAGCCGCTTCAGTGCGGAGGAGCTGGTGGATCAGGTGTGCTTCCTGTTTCTGGCTGGCCATGAAACCTCGGCCAGCGCCCTCGGCATGGCCTGTTATTTGCTGGCTCAGTTCCCCGAGGCCCAGCAGCGGTTGCGCTTGGAGGTCCAGGCCGCTCTGGCTGGGCAGGAGCGGCCGCTGGGGTTCGATGATCTTCGGCTGCTTCCTTACGGCACGGCCCTGTTCAACGAAACGCTGCGTCTGTATCCGCCGGTGAGCTTCTTCATCCGCGAGGCCACGGCTGATGGGCAACTGGGGCAGAGCCGCTGCCCAATGGGGGCGCTGCTGACCCTCTCTCCCTGGGTGATCCAGCGCCATGAGCAGCACTGGAGCGATCCCAACGCCTTCCGGCCGGAGCGCTTCCTGGCCGGGAGCGCCACGGCCCAGGAGCGGGCCTGGGCCAGGGATGCCTGGTTGCCCTTCGGGTTGGGGCCGCGCAAGTGCCCCGGAGCGGCCTTTGCCCTGCAGGAGGCCCTGCTGGTGCTGGCGGAACTGGTGCGGCGCCAGCGGTTGCTGCCGGAGCCGGGCCACAGGCCCGATCTGGTGGGCCGGCTGACGCTGCGCTCGCGCAACGGCATCCAGTTGCGGTTGGAGCGGTTGTCTAAAAGTTGAACACCAGCCTTCCGCCGAGGCGTGCCTGGCCGGCGTCGAGCAGCTGGCCCATGTCGAGCAGACCGGCGGCGTTGCTCACGTAGACATCGAACTGAACCGTCTTGCTGGCCAGCCAGCGCAGGGCGAGGCTGGCGTTGCTCTGGCTGAAGTCGCTGCCGACGAGGTTGGCCTCCGGGATCAACTGGAAGCTGCGGCCCAGCTGGATGTTGGCGCCGAGGCCGATGGCCCAGGGTGTGCCCACACCACTCCAGGCCAGCTTTGGGTTGAGCTGCAGGGCGAGGCTGGGGCTGACCTCCCAGGTGGAGATGGATTCAGCGAACACATAACCCTGGCCACTACCTGGTGGGTACTCGCGCCCGAGGCTGATGCGGCCGCCAACCCAGATCGGGAAGCCGCGCAGGGGGCTGAGGATGACGGCTTTGCCGCCGAAGCGCCACTGGGGGGCGCGGTCGTTGGCGTAGGTGTCGGCGAAGGCTGTGGTCTGGGGAACGTTGTTGAACGCCCCGCCCTTGAACAAATCGAGCTGGAGAATGTTGGAGATCGAATAGCCGAGGTAACCGAAGACGTTGCCGCTGCTGTCGGCATTGGCCCAGAGTTGGGTGGTGCCGTCGGGCGGCACCAGGGCGGTGTTGACCGTTAGACCGCCGCTGGCCAGGGAACGCTGTCTTGGGCTGAGCTGGGGTTGGGGGGTGTCTGGGGCGGTTGGTGTGTAGGTGAAGCGGGCGAAGTAGCCGAGGCGATTGCTGGAGGGCAGGGCGAGCAGGGCGGTGGCCGGCGTGGCGCCCCAGCCGTTGGTGAGGGTGCCCTCCAGGGCGATGCGGGGGTTGAGGGCCCAGTTGAGGCCGGCCGTAACGATCGGCACGCGGCTGTACACCAAATCACCGTTGAAGCTGTTGCTGCCGGGCCCTAGCGGCAGCAGGGCGGAGCTGAACAGGCTGAGGTGGCGGCTGGGTTGCCAGCTGATGCCGCCGCTAACGAAAGCGTTGTTGCCGTAGAAGCTGCCGGCTCCGCCCTGGCCGGCGCCCTGGCTGGCGGGCAGGAAGCTGACCCCTGGGCTGAAGCTGAGCTGCCACTGGGGGGCCGCCTGCCAGGTGAGGGGCAGGGCGAAGGAGCCCACGAGGTTGCGTGTGTAGACGCGGCGGCCGGAGTTGTTAAAGATGTTGGGGCTGGCGCTGTCGTTGCCTTTGCAGGCGAAGCTGTCGCAGCCACCGCTGCCCACGTTCCAGGCCTCGAGGGAGCCGGCGAGGCCGAGCTTCCAGGCTTTGGTGTTGAGCGGCTGCCACTGTAATGCGGCGCCGTAGCTCTCCCAGAAGTTGGCTGGCTGGCTGGAGCGTGGGATGATCGGTGCGTAGAGGGGGTCGTCAGCGTTGGCGTAGAAGCCGGAGAGCTGC
>JBEIQU010000184.1:0-4103 GCA_040376355.1 Prochloraceae cyanobacterium
AATAGGGCAGCAGCTTCAGTATTTCCGGATCCAGCGCCAGCGGCGGCACTGCCACCTGCCGCTCAAACAGAAGTTGATCCACCAGCTCCCCCAGCCGGGGCATGGAGCCAAGGGACTGGAGGTGGGAGCGGCGGTAGAGGTGCGAGTGGGCCATGGCGGGCGCAGCGCAGGACCCGACGGCAGGGCGGGGTGGGGTCAAGGACCCGCGTCAATACCCCCCAGTGCCGCGCCTGCGGCACCAAAGTCAACCAGCCGCGGGCATGGCTCCGATCCTTGACGACACCCCGCACTATGGAGAGGCCTGGGTGGAGCCTGTCCATCAGGAGTTGAGGGGAACGTCAGGCGCACCAGGGGCCCAGCAACTCCACCAGCAAGCCAAGCGCCCCGGGGCGGAGCTACCTCAGATCGCCCGCCATCCAGCGCCAGCGTCTGCTCCACCTCCCCCGATTCAGCCTTGACGCCGTAGGAGAAGAACAGGGCGAGAGCCGAGTCGAGCTGCACGACCGGGAGGTGTTTACCTGACGGTGGGGGGCTTGATCCAGTTGGGCAGCTCGCAGGCGCCGACGAACGCGGTTGAGAAGACGATCTGTCCGGTGAGCAGGCTATGGAGGCGGCCACTCCGAGCAGTCGCAGCAGGGGGTTCATGGAGCCAGAGGGCGGCGCTGGTGCCAGAGAGATGGCAAGAAGCCCGGAGGGCCTCAGCCCGCCCCCACCAGCTGCCGGCGGAGCGCGGCGAGGGCCTCATTCTCTCTGGATGCAGATAGAATCATTCTGCGTATCAGTGATCCTTCAGGGCTGATCTACTTAGAATCCGAAGACTAAAAATACTGTCCACAGCTGATTCACAGGACATCAAAATGGAAGCTATTTGCCTCACGACGCTTAAAATCTTTCAGCCATAAACCGTGACTACCATTAAAGGCAAGCATGGGCTCAAGCTTATTGGCCCCGGTTGAGGGAGTGATATCGCCCAAAGCTTTGGGTAGCAGTCCTGTTTTGATTAGCCGGTCCGTAAAAATCGACGAGGGAACATCAGAGAGATCTAGAGAGATTCTCCATTCATCTTCTTCCTGGAGATTTCCTTCGTCGGGACCTCCGGGGAGTCTCATTGCCCGTCCTATGCGAAAAGGAGAGCCCTCGCTGCAGGCAGAGCGATCGGCATAGTCGATTTTTCCATATGCGTACCTGATAGACTGAGGATTCCAGTCATCGCTAAGGATGCCATTAGGGTGAGTCACCTCATGCACACCGGGCTGATGACTGTTCCATCGATCAAAGCATTGCTGAAGACACCTCACTAAATCGCTTTCAGAAATCTGGAGAAGGACTCGATCATGCAATGGCTGAGCAAACTCAAGCGCAGCCGCTCTAGAGTATGACCAACTACAAATGTAAGCCAACCCACTGTAGAGCTTATCGGCGCACTCAAAAAACTCCTTGCTCCTCTGGTCTTCGGGAAAAATGCTTTCTCCGCCAAAACCTAGTTGCTCAAGTTCCCGATTCTGCTCCTCTCTTGTCTTAAACATCTCGCTTTCCTGAGTATCATTGTCGTGAATGATCGCTCTTGAAAAGTGCAGTCTATTCTCGGTGATGTCATGCTCAGCCTTGGATTTGGTCATTCCTCGATAAAGAATGACGTCGGAGGACGGTTGGCTGCTTCTTATCCGGCTAAGACACTCCTGAAGTCGATACAGCATGGTGCTCAGATAAATAGTGTTTAAAGGACTTTAACTGCATCCTCAAAAGTTGCTCGTTCGGGGGCGCGTTCGATGGCAAGAGCTTGGCACCCCTCCATCGGAAATAACGGACTTCCCGGCACCCAAAGCTCAACGCTGTCGCTGTTGTCCTCGTAGTAGGAGGCGTTGCAGGTGACGCGCATTTCCTTGTCGAGACCGGGCTGGGTCCAGGCGAAGTCATAGGCGCCAATCGACCGGGCACTACAACCTGGTGGCAACAACTCCGGTTGTCTGAGAATCGCCTCAAGGTCGGCCAGGGTGAGCGGCGGCGTCTGCAGCTGGGCGATCACGTCTTTGATGGCGTCAAGGTCGTGGAGGCCCTCGTCGAGATCAATGCCCTTGATCTCTGGTTCACTGTTGACGGCGGCTACGGCATCGAAGCGTGCTTTCTCCCGCTGTTCACGGCTGACGAGGGTGGCCTGGGAGATCGAGCTGGAGGCCTTGGCCAGGATCGGCTGCAGCTTGCCCACGATGTTTTCAAACGAGGCGATGCGCAGCTTGAGCGCCTTATAGACATCGGCCTCCACGGTGCCATCGAGATGGAGGTTGATGATCCGCATCTGGTCGTGGCTCTGGCCGATGCGGTCGATGCGGCCGATGCGCTGCTCCACCCGCATCGGGTTCCAGGGCATGTCGTAGTTGATCAGCGCACCGCAGAACTGGAAGTTCAGGCCTTCCGCCGCCGCATCGGTACAGAGCAGGATTTCAGCTTCGCCCTCCTTGAACTTGCGCTTGGTGGCCTCGCGATTGAGCGATTCCCAGGTGCCGCTGCGCTGCAGCAGCTCGCCGCCCCGCCCCGTGAAGCACATCAGGCTGGTGCGCCCGGCATCGATCAGCAGCTGCTTGAGGGCATCCACCGTGTCGGTGTACTGGGAGAAGACGATCACTTGCTTGTATCCCTGGCTCTGCAGCTGCTCGATGGCGGCCAGGAATTCATTTCCCTTGCTGTCGCCGCCCACCAGCGGCCTGGCTTGATCCAGCAGGTCGGCGATGGCATCGAGCTCGCCCTGCACGGACACCTCCTCGAAGGCGCTCTGCAGGCCTTCTAGATCGAGGGTCAGCTCCCCGCTGATGTCGTCGTCTTCCGCCGCGGCGGCGTCTTCTTCCAGCTGTTGGAGTTGGCCGGCCAGGCGCTTCTCCAGCGTTGCCACCAGGGCCGCCACGCTGCTGGCCAAGCGTCGCCGGTAGATGGTCATCACGAAGCCCACCGCCGACTTCTTCTGACCTGAGGCCCGGGCGTACTGGGTGGAGATGAAGTCCTCTACGGCGTCGTAGAGGGCTCGCTCCTCGGCGCTGATCGGCAGGAAGCGGTCGTCCACCTGGCGGGTGCCGATCGCCAGCTCCATGGCCCCCTGTTGCTTGTAGGCCCGCAGCAGCATGCGGCTATGGCGCGAGATCAGGCCTTGAATCGGAGTCCAGCGCTTGGCCAGCGCCAGAAAGGCCTGGCGCTCGGGGATGCCCAGGTTGCGGCGTGAAATCGGGTCGGTGTCTCTGAGGGCCTTGAGCACCTTCCTCCTTTTCATCAATGAGCTCTTCAGCTGCCCTGACAAAGCTGTTGAAGGTGCTTCCCCAAAAGCCCCTTCGCTGCTGCGCCAGAGGTGGGCCAGATAAGAGAGGGTTGCTTCATCGGGGTTCTCCTTCTCCACCCACTCGAAGAACCGCGCGAAGGCCTCCTCGGTCCATTCGCTGGGCATACCGAGCAGAGAGAGGAGATCCCACACCTCTAGCTCGTTCACCTGCATCGGCGTGGCGGTAAGCAGCAGCAGGCCCCGGGTGCGGGAGCGCAGCTGCCGCATCAGCTGCATCAAGGTGTTGGGCCGCAGGCGATCACCGCCACTGCTGCTGGTTTCGCGGCGGGTGCGAGCGTGGTGGGCTTCGTCGAGCACCACCAGGTCGTAGGGCTCCGCCTCCAGCAGCTCGCGCTGGCGATCGCGGCGACGCATCAGATGGCTGGAGACGAGCACCAAGGGCTCTACGGTCCAGCTCTCGCGACCCACGGGGCGGGATTCGCCCTTCGGCCGCAGGCAGGTGGCCTGCCACTCCAGGGTCTTGCCGGTGTAGATCGGCCAGTCGAGGCCGAACTTCTCACGCAGTTCCCGCTGCCACTGCCTGAGCACCGAGGCAGGCGCCATCACCAGGATCCGCCGGGCCCGGCCACTCAGCCAGGCCTGGCGCAGCAGCAGGCCGGCCTGCACCGTCTTGCCCAGGCCCACCTCGTCGGCGATCAGCAGCCGCGGCGGCCAGTGCTGCCAGAGCCGCTGGAAGGCGCGCTGCTGGTGGGGCCAGGGGCTTACCGCACTGGTGGCTTCTCCCACCCGCTCGCTGCCGGGCAGGCCGCTGGCGGCGGCATTGAGCACGTAACTCCAC
>JBEIQU010000194.1:0-3888 GCA_040376355.1 Prochloraceae cyanobacterium
AGGCAGCCGCGCTCAGGGCCATGGCCTCGGCGGCCGCGGTGGCTTCATCCAGCAGGGAGGCGTTGGCGATCGGCAGGCCGGTGAGCTCGCTGATCAAGGTCTGGAAATTGAGCAACGCCTCCAGACGCCCCTGGCTCAGCTCCGCCTGATAGGGGGTGTAGGCGGTGTACCAGGCCGGGTTTTCGAACACATGGCGCTGCAGCAGCGCGGGGGTGATGCAGCCGTAGTAGCCCAGGCCGATCAGGCTGCGCTGCACTTGGTTGGCCGCCGCGATCGCCTGCAGCTCCGCCAGGGCCTGGGCCTCGTCACAGCCGGCGGGCAGGCCGTCCTCCGCCTGCTCCGGGGCGAGTCGAATGGCCTCGGGCACCACCTGGGCCACCAGGTCATCCAAATCAGTCAGGCCGAGATCGGCCAACATGCGGCGCTGCTGGGCCCCATCGGGGCCGATGTGGCGCGCAACGAACGGGCTGAACGCGGGGCGGAACGCCGAGGAAAACTCAGTGGCCATCCACCTTGGCGCTGTAGGTGGCGGCATCCATCAGGGCATCGATCTGACTGGGATCGCTGGGGCGCACCAGCAGCAGCCATCCCTCGCCATGGGGGTCGTTCTGCAATTCCTCCGGGCTGGCCAGCACCGCCTCGTTGCGAGCCTCCACGGTGCCGCTGATGGGGGCCAGCAGATCCTCCACCGCCTTGACCGATTCCACGGAGCCAAACCCGCTGCCCTGGCTGATGCTGGCGCCGGGGTCGGGCAATTCCACGAACACGATGTCCCCCAGTTGCTCCACGGCAAAGGCGGTGATACCGACCCGCACCAGGTCCGCTTCCACCCGCACATATTCATGGCTGTCGGCGTAGCGGCAGTCCTGGGGGTAGCTGGAGGCCATCAACGCAGCCGAACTCGTGGGCGCAGTCTGCCGGATATTCAGGGCTGCAGGGCCAGCAGCGCCCGCTCCAGGGCCAGCTGGGCGTGGGCCAGGTGGGTGCCCCCCTGGGCATAGAGCACGTAGGGCTCCCGCAGGGGGCCGTCGGCGGAGAACTCACTGGTGCTGCCGTCGATGAACGTGCCCCCCGCCATCACCAACTCGCTGGCGTATCCGGGCATGGGCGCGGGCACCGGGTCGAGGTAGGAGCCCACCGGCGAGCAGGCCTGGAAGGCCCGGCACACCGCCTTGAGCGGCTCCGGGCTCCCGAGGCGCACCGCCTGGATCACGTCACTGCGCGCAGCCCCCACCAGGGGATTCACCGGATAGCCCAGCCCCTCGAACACCGCCGCCGTGAGCTCGGCGCAGAGCAGGGCTTCACTCACCATCTGCGGTGCCAGGAACAGCCCCTGGAACAGCAGGCGGTGGAGATCAAAACCGGTGCCCCCTTCTGCGCCGATGCCCGGCGCGGTGAGCCGGCAGCAGGCCTGCTCCACCAGGTCTGCCCGGCCAGCGACATAGCCGCCCGTCGGGGCGATGGTGCCCCCCAGGTTTTTGATCAGGGAACCGGCCATCAGATCGGCCCCCACGGCGGTGGGCTCCTGCAGCTCCACCAATTCGCCGTAACAGTTGTCCACGAACACCAGGCAGCCCGGCTGCAGCGCCTTGACGCGTTCCACCAGGGCCCCGATCTGGCCGACGCTGAGGGACGGCCGCCAGCTGTAACCACAGCTGCGCTGGATCAGCACCAGGCGCGTGGGGGCCGCCAGGGCAGCGGCGATTCCCGCCTCATCCACCCTGCCGTCAGGCCGCAGGGGCAGTTCGTCGTAAGCGATGCCGAACTCGGCGAGGGACCCCTGGCCGCTGCCGCGGATGCCGATCACCTCCTCCAGGGTGTCGTAGGGGCGCCCGGTCAGCGCCAGCAGCCGATCACCGGGCCGCAGCACCCCAAACAGGGCGGCGGCGATGGCATGCGTTCCGCTCACGAACTGAAGCCGCACGGCAGCGGCCTCCGCCTGCAACACCCGCGCAAACACGCGATCGAGCACCTCCCGGCCCAGGTCGCCGTGGCCATAACCGGTCACGGAGGCGAAGTGATGCACCCCCAGCCGCTCCGCTGCAAACGCCTCCAGCACCCGCTGCAAGCGCGGTTGCACCCCGGCCCGGCGTTCCGCCACCACCGGCGCGATGCGCTCCAGGGCAGCGGCCACCTGATCAGCGGCCCAGGCCTGGCGGGAAACGGTCATGGCGGCGGATGTCCTGCGGCCATGCTGCCGGTTGGTGGATGGCGCGTGGCCGCCATCCATCCGTCTAGATTTCGCCAATCTGTTGGTTTGGTGACAGCCCTGTGCTGGTGCCAACCACCCAGGCCAGCCAACCACACAGGCCAGTGGTGCGCAGGTCCCCATCCGCGGGGACCCCACGAGCGAACCGGAGCCTGCGCATCCTTGAGGAGTTCACTTTGGTCTTAGCCCCAGACGCCGCCGGTCCGGCCCGTCCTGCGCGCATGAGCGTGGATTTGGGCGATGGCGCCAACGGCGGTGCCGGCACCACCAGCGCGGCCCAGGTTGCCCGCATGCGGGCCGCGCTGGTGGTGCCGCGGGCGCCCCTGCCCCGCAGCCAGCGCAAGTTCAAGCTGGGCACCACCGGCTTCATGCTGGTGATGCACGTGGGGGCGGTGTTCGCCTTGCTGCCGCAGTTCTGGAGCTGGCAGGCGGTGGTCGCCCTGGCGGTTCTGTACTGGACCACGGTGTTGGGGGTGACCCTCGGCCTGCACCGGTTGGTGGCCCACCGCAGCTTCGTGGCCCCGAGATGGCTGGAACGGGTTCTGGTGCTGATGGGCTCCCTGGCCTGCCAGAGCGGACCGATCGAATGGGTGGGCCTGCACCGCCACCACCACAAGTTTTCCGATCAACCCAACGACCACCACGATGCCGCCCGCGGCCTGTGGTGGGCCCACAGCGAGTGGATGCTGCACGACATCCCTGCCCTGCGAGAACTGCACCGCTTCACCGGTGACCTGCAGCAGGATCCCTTCTACCGCTGGTTGGACCGCTGGTTCCTGCTGCTGCAGATCCCCCTGGGGGCAGCTCTGTATTGGTACGGCAACGCCGCCCAGGTCCATGGCGGCGGCCTGGGCCTGGTGCTGTGGGCTATCCCGCTACGGCTGGTGCTCGTGTACCACGTCACCTGGCTGGTGAATTCCGCCACCCACGCCTGTGGCTACCGCAATTTCGATTGCCCCGACCTGTCGCGCAACTGCTGGTGGGTGGCGATCCTGAGCTTCGGCGAGGGCTGGCACAACAACCACCACGCCCACCCCTCCAGCGCCCGCCACGGCCTGCGCTGGTTCGAGTTCGACATCACCTGGCAGCACATCAAGCTGCTTCGGCAGTTCGGCTGGGCCAAGCGCATCCGCGAGGCCCGCTATCCCGCCTGATCGCCGCCCTCAACCCTGCAGGCTCCGGCGAATCGCCGCCCCCAGCTCCTCCCCAGGGCCCACGCCATGGGGTTGAGCCAACTGGCGGGCGCGCTGCCGCAGCAGCTCCAGGAACTGATCGGCGCTGAGCTCCTGATCTGCGAGGGCCCCGAGGGCCGCCAGGGTGTGACGCAGATCCGGCAACTCCGCATCCAGCTCCTCGGCGCTGTAATCCCGCTGGCCGGCCATCACCTCGGCAAAGCGCTCCCGACGCTGCCGCTTCCCATTGGGGTAGGCCGCCAGCAGCTGCTCGCGGCAGAGGCGCCAGGGGCGGCCGGCGGTGAACAACTCCGCCAGGGCCGCGCTGAGACCCGCCGCTTCCGGCTCGGCGATGCGCCAGTCGAAAGCCGAAGGCAGCCCCCGCAGCCCCACGAAGATCTCGAACAGCTGCGCCGGCCCCAGGGGGGTGCCGTCATCCCCCAGCAGCGGCAGGGCCGATTGCCGCAGGGCCTGCAACAGCTCCTCGGCATCCCCCAGCCCCTGGAC
>JBEIQU010000124.1:0-5357 GCA_040376355.1 Prochloraceae cyanobacterium
CCCCTGCCGGGGGGCCACCTGGCCATGCGTGAACCGCGACGCGCCGCCCTGGGGTTGCTGTGGGCCGCCTGGGGCAGCGACTGGCGGCAACGGCTGCCGCCGCAGCTTCCCCTGCACTGGCTCGAGAGCTGGCCGGCGCAGGAGCAGGAGACGCTGCAGCGGGGGTTGGCGGCGGGGCTCAACGCGCCGTCCTGCTCCAGCGTGGGCCGGCTGCTGGATGGGCTGGCGGCCCTGCTGGGGCTGGCCAGCTGCTGCAGCCATGAGGCCCAGGCCGCCCAGGCATTGGAGGGGTTGGCGCAGCGGCAGCGCCAACGGCAAGCCAACGGCTCCGCCGGCCCCTGCCTCCCCCTGCGAGCCGACGCCACAACCCCATGGGTGTGGGACTGGCAACCGCTGCTGGAGCACTGCCTGACGCAACGGGCCCAGGGCCAGCGGATCGGCGCCATCGCCCTCGACATCCACCGGGCCCTGGCGGGGGCGATCGCGCAGCTGGCCGAGGCCCAGGCCGCCGAGGAGCTGCTGCTGGCGGGGGGGTGCTTTCAGAACGCCCTGCTGCTGGAGCTCAGCGTGGCGGCCCTGGCGAAGCAGGGCTGCCGGGCGCTCTGGTCGCAGCGCTTGCCCTGCAATGACGCGGCAGTGGCGATGGGGCAGCTGCTGGCCCTCGAGGCCCTGCCTAGGACCGCACTAGCCCCCGGGCCCGTTGTCCATGTGCCTGGCCGTCGCCGGTGAGTTGATCAGCAGCAACGGGCATCCCGATCCGCTCTGGCGCAGCGGCGAGGTGAGCTTCGGCGGGGTGATGCAGCAGGTGAGCCTGGCCTGTGTGCCTGAGGCACGCATCGGCGATCAGCTGTTGGTGCATGTGGGGGTGGCGCTGACGGTGCTGCAGCCGGAGCCATGACGACCCCCGAAAACAACAGCGCCCTCACGACCGCCTGGCTCGATGGCAATGAAGCGGTGGCGCGGGTCGCCTATCGGCTCAGTGAGGTGGTGGCCCTGTTCCCGATCACCCCCGCCACACCGATGGGCGAATGGGCCGACCGCTGGGCCAGCGAAGGGCGCCCCAACCTCTGGGGGCAGACACCCCAAGTGGTGGAGATGCAAAGCGAGGCCGGGGCCGCCGGGGTGGTGCACGGCGCCCTGCAGGTGGGGTCCCTCACCACCACGTTCACGGCATCCCAGGGGCTGCTGCTGATGCTGCCCAGCCTCTACAAGATCGCCGGCGAACTCAATGCAGCGGTGATCCACGTGGCCTCCAGGGCCCTAGCCACCTCGGCGTTGTCGATCTTTGGCGACCACAGCGATGTGATGGCGGCCCGCGGCACCGGCTGCGGCCTGCTCTGCTCCGCCACGGTGCAGGAGGCGGGCGACTGTGCCGCCATCGCCATGGCGGCCACCCTGGCGGGGCGGGTGCCGTTGCTGCACGCCATGGATGGCTTTCGCACCTCCCACGAAATCCAACGGGTGGAGCTGATCAGCGACGCCGTGCTGCAGGCGCTGGTACCGGAAGCGCTGATCGCCGCCCACCGCCAGCGGGGCCTGAGCCCCGACCGGCCGATGCTGCGCGGCACCAGCCAGAACCCGGATGTGGCCTTTCAGGCCCGCGAAGCGGTGAACCCCTACACCGACGCCATGCCCGCACGGGTGCAGGCGGCGATGGATCAGTTCGCCGCGCTCACCGGTCGCCAATACCACCTGTTCGACTACCACGGCCACCCGCAGGCGGAGCGGGTGCTGGTGTTGATGGGCAGCGGCTCCAGCACCGCCGGCCTCACGGCCGATGCCCTGATCGCCGCCGGGGAGCCCGTGGGGGTGCTCACGGTGCGGCTGTTCCGGCCCCTGGCCGCCCAGACCCTGGTGGCGGCCCTACCCGCCAGCACCCGCCGCCTGGCGGTGCTGGATCGCTGCAAGGAGCCTGGCAGCCAGGGGGAACCGCTGCTGCTGGATGTGATCGCAGCCATCCACGAGCACTGGCCGCAGCCCCAAAAGCCCGCGGTCATCGGCGGCCGCTATGGGCTCGCCTCCAAGGAGTTCACACCGGCGATGGTGAAGGCGGTGTTCGACAACCTCGCCCAGCCCACACCGCGCAACCACTTCACCGTGGGGATCCATGACGACCTCACCCACCACTCCCTGACGGTGGAAGACGCGTGGGAGTTGGAATCGCCCCAGACCCTGCGGGCGGTGTTCGTGGGCCGGGGCTCCGACGGCACGGTGGGCGCCAGCAAACACACCCTCGAGATCGTCGGGGAGGCCACCGGCCTGCAGGGGCAGGGCAGCTTCGTCTACGACTCCAACAAGGCGGGCACGGTCACCGTGTCCCACCTGCGCTTCAGCCCGGAGCCGATCCGGAACAGCTCGCTGATCCGCCAGGCCCAGGTGCTCGCCTGCCACCACTGGGACCTGCTGGAGCGCCTGGATCTGCTGGAGCTGGCCTGCCCCGAGGCGGTGGTGCTGCTCAACACCCCCTGGCCGCCGCAGCACGCCTGGGAGCACATGCCCCTGCGGGTGCGGCAGCAAATCCACCGCAAACGGCTGCGGTTGTTCGGCGTGGATGCCGCCGCCATCGCCCAGACCCATGGCCTCGGGGGGCGGATCAACACGGTGATGCAGGCCTGTTTCTTCGCCGTGAGCGGGTTGATGCCGATGGAGCAGGCGATGGCGGCCCTGCGGCAGTCGATCCAACGCAGCTACGCCAGCAAGGGGCCCGCGGTGGTGGCGGCCAACCTGGCGGCCCTGGAGGCGGCACCGGCGGCCCTGCAGCCGCTGCCCATCGGCCCGGCCCCCTGGGTTGTCTCCGCCGAGGAGCCATTGGCGGAGCAACCGCTACCGGAAGGTCTGGCGGAGGCACCGGCCGCCTGCCGGGAGCTGCTGCTGCCCCAGTTGCAGCACCGCGGCGATGCCCTACCGGTGAGCGCGCTGCCCTGCGACGGCAGCTTTCCCACCGCCACCAGCCAGTGGGAGAAGCGCAACACGGCCGAACAGGTGCCCGTGTGGGAACCGGATCTGTGCGTGCAGTGCGGCAAGTGCGTGCTGGTGTGTCCCCATGCGGTGATCCGCGCCAAGCTCGCGCCGCCGCAGGCGCTGCAGGGGGCACCGCAGGGCTTCCGCCACACGGCCGCCCGCGAGCGGGCCTTTGCGGGGGAGCACTTCACCATCCAGGTGTCCGCGGAGGACTGCACCGGGTGCCGCCTGTGCGTGGAGGTGTGCCCCGCCCGCGACCGCAGCAACCCCGCGCGCAAGGCCCTGAACATGGCGCCCCAACGGCCGCTGCGGGAGCAGAGCCACGAGCACTGGGCCTTCTTTCTGCAGCTGCCGGAGGTGGAGCGCAGCCGCCTCAACCCGCAGCGGATCCAACACCAGCAACTGCAGCGCCCCCTGTTTGAGTTTCCCGGGGCCTGCGCCGGCTGCGGCGAAACCCCCTACCTGAAAGTGCTGAGCCAGTTGTTTGGCGATCGGCTGCTGATCGCCAACGCCACAGGCTGCTCCTCGATCTACGGCGGCAACCTGCCCACCACCCCCTGGTGCACCGATGCCAACGGCCGCGGCCCAGCCTGGAGCAATCCGCTGTTTGAAACCAACGCCGAATTCGGCCTGGGCTTTCGCCTCGGCCTGGATCAACGGCACCGCCGCGCCGAGCAACTGCTGCGGGGGATGGCGGAGCAGCTGCCGCCGGCCCTGCTGGATGGCCTGCTGCAGGCCCAGCAGGGGGATGAGCCCGGCATCCACGAACAGCGGCTGCGGGTGGCGGAGCTGAAGCCGTTGTTAACGACCCAGGACACGCCCGCCGCCCGGGAGCTGCTGGAGCTGGCGGACGACCTGGTGAAGCGCAGCGTCTGGATCGTGGGCGGCGATGGCTGGGCCTACGACATCGGCTTCGGCGGCCTCGACCACGTGCTGGCGGGCCAGGACGACGTCAACGTGCTGGTGCTCGACACCGAGGTGTATTCGAACACCGGGGGCCAGCGCTCCAAGGCCACCCCCAAGGGGGCGGTAACCCCGTTCGCCAGCGGCGGCAAAGCCTCCGCCAAGAAAGACCTGGGGCTGATCGCGATGACCTACGGCCACGTCTACGTGGCCAGCGTGGCGATGGGGGCCCGCGATGAGCACACCCTGCGCTGCTTCCTGGAGGCGGAGTCGTACCCCGGACCGTCGCTGATCCTGGCCTACTCCCACTGCATCGCCCATGGCATCGACATGGGCCTGGGCATGCAGCAGCAGCAGCGGGCGGTGGCCTCCGGACGCTGGCTGCTGTACCGCCACGACCCCCGCCGCCGTGCTCAGGGGTTGTCGGCGCTGGTGCTGGATCAGCGCCGCCCGCAGCTGCCCTTGGCGGAGGCGATGGCCACCGAACAGCGCTTCAGCCAGCTGCACAGCAGCGATCCGGCGCGGGCCCAGAGCCTGGCCCAGGAGGCAGAGGCGGAGCTACAGCAGCGCTGGGAGCTGTATCAGCGGCTGGCGCAATGAGCCAGGGCGAATGCCAGGCGCTGCTGCGGGCCATCGAGCGGCAGTGCAGCCGCCCCTGGCGGTTGATGGAGGTGTGCGGCGGCCAGACCCATGCCCTGTTGCGCCATGGCATCGACCAGCTGCTGCCGGCAGCGATCACGCTGATCCATGGCCCCGGCTGTCCGGTGTGCGTCACCGCCAGTAGCCGCATCGATCAGGCGCTGGAGCTGGCACAACAACCGGGGCTGCTGCTCTGCACCTACGGCGACATGCTGCGGGTGCCGGGCAGCGACGGCCGCACCCTGCTGGGGCTGCGCAGCCAGGGGGCCGACGTGCGCGTGGTCACCGCGCCGTTGGATGTGCTGGAGCTGGCACGACGGCAGCCGCAGCGGCCGGTGGTGTTCTTCGCCGTGGGCTTTGAAACCACGGCACCGGCCACCGCCCTGCTGGCGCAGCGGACCCTGGCGGAGGCGATCAGCAACCTGACGCTGCTGGTGGCCCATGTGCGTGTGGCGCCGGTGCTGGAGCAACTGCTGGGGGATCCCGGCTGTGTGGTGCAGGGGGTGCTGGCGGCGGGCCACGTCTGCACGGTGCTCGGGGAAGAGGGGCTGGCGGAGCTGGCCCAACGCCATCGCCGGCCGGTGGTGATCACCGGGTTCAGCGCCGCCGAGCTGCTGCGCGGCATCCTGCTGTGCGTGCGGCAGCTGGAGCAGGGTCGCCATCAGCTGCAGAACGCCTACCGCCGGGCGGTGGCCCCAGCCGGCAACCCCCTGGCCCGCGCCCACCTGCAGCGGGTGTTCACGCCGATCGACACCCCCTGGCGCGGTCTGGGCACCATCCCTGCCGGCGGCTACCAGCTGCAGGCGCCCTACGCCCAGCTGGCGGTGGTACCACCAGGCGCCCGCTCAGGCGCC
>JBEIQU010000087.1:0-6865 GCA_040376355.1 Prochloraceae cyanobacterium
GAAGGCTGGGAAGAGGGCATCCGCGTCACCGCCATCTGCCCCAGCTGGGTCAACACCGACATGGCGGCGGCGGTTCAAGCCCTGCCCGCAACCGCCATGACCCAACCGGACGACCTGGCGGCCCTCACCAGCCAGCTGCTGCGCCTGCCCAACAGCTGTGTGCCGTTCGAGCTGGCGGTGAACTGCACCCTGGAGGCGTAGGCGTTAGCCGCCCCTGCCAAGGAGCGATTCAACGTGCTGCACCAGCCCGGCCACCTGGGCATTCCACGCTGCTCGATCAAGCCGCTGTTCCGGAGGCTGCTCGTCGTAGCGCCACTGCACGGCAAAGTCGGTGAGACGTCCAAGGCTGCGATAGGGCTCGATGGTCACCTCGCAGCGCTGCAGCAGCTTGAGCAACGCCACCAGATCGTGGGTGTAAGCAGGCGACTGCCCCAGCCCATAGAGCCAGGCTTTGATCGCCTTCTCCGCAGCCTGTTGCAGCTGAAAGCCCCACACCGCCTCATGAAAGATGCCGGGATCGGTCATGCCCTGGGCGGCCTGCAGATCCCGGCGGGCAATCACCAGCAGGGCCCGGGCATCCGCTTCAGCCATCCAGCCGCAGACCCTCCGCATAGGCCTGATGCACCACGTGGCTCTGCAGCAGCCGGTGCTGCTGCACCTGCGATTGGGAATAGAGCAGCAGATCCACTGGGCGATGCGGCTCGCTCAGGCGCCAGCGCAACGCATCGAGAACATCCCACCGGTCGTGCTGCGCGATCCAGTCATCGCTCACGGTGATCAACAGATCCACGTCTGCATCGGGCCGTGAAGCACCACGGGCTCGGGAGCCGAACAGCCGCACTTCAGCACCGGGGATCTCGGCACAAATCTGAGCCGCCATCCCCCGCAGCTGATCCAAGCTGATGGAACCGGCGGGCGCGGTGGTCATGCCATCAGCATGCCGCGACCTCCGGCAAAGGGGCAAGCCGAGCCTCAGCCCAGGGGCTGCAGGTCGGTGAAGCGGAACACCTGGCGGCCGGCGGGGGTGTCCCCGAAGGCGTCGGTTTCCACCACCCGCTCGCTCAGCACCCAGGGGCCGCCGTCGCTGAGGGGCACGAAGGTGTCGGTGAAGCGGCTGAGGCCACCGCGGGCTTCACCGCTAGCGGGGTCGGCGTATTGGCTGGTGTAGCTGCGGCTGAGGTAGCCGCGGCCGGTGTCGGTGGTGCTCTCGGTGAAGATCGTCACCACGGTGCCGTGGATGTGGCGGTGCACCATCGTCACCACAGCGTCCTTGATGCGGTAGCGGTCGCCGCTGTTCTTGCCGCCCACGATCACCTCGGTGCCCACCGCATCGGTGTCGCCGGCGGTGAAGGTGTTCTCCCCATGGGTCTGCTCGAAGCTGCGGCGCACCCGGTGGATCGCCACCTCCCAGAGCTGGGAGGCCATGGCCTTGTGGATCGCCTCATCGGCGATGCCCTCCACCTGGGCCTTCAGGTCGGCACCCACGCTGAAGCGGCCCTCAGCGCGCTGCTCGCCCTGCTCCCAGACGCAGCAGCCCTGGTAGCCGCCGAAGCCTGGATCCCAGGTGTAGCGGTTCTCGTAGGCGGCGCGGAAGGCGGCGGTGCAGTCGCTGCCGGGGGCGATGGCAACAGGGGTGGCAACGGTCACGGCGAAACGGGCGAAGGGAGGGGAACCAGGCTAGGGATGGATGTCCTGGAGGGCGGTGACCTCCAGCTCCTGGCCCTGCAGGGCGGCGATGCCCTCCACGGCGGCGCGCGCACCAGGCAGGGTGGTCACCGTGGTGACGGCGTAGTCGATGGCGGCGCGACGCAGGTATTTGTCGTCGTGGGCGGCCTGGCGACCCACCGGCGTGTTGATCACCAGCTGAATCTCGCCGGAGCGGATCGCGTCCTCAATGTTGGGGCGCCCCTCGTGCACCTTGAGGATCGTGTCCACCGGTAGGCCGGCGGCCGAGAGGCTGCGGGCGGTGCCGTCGGTGGCCACCAGGCGGAAGCCCAGCTGCACCAGGCGCTGGGCCACGGGCACCAGGGCCGGTTTATCGCGGTCGTGGGTGGAGAGGAAGACGGTGCCACTGGTGGGCAGGGCCTCACCGGCCCCCAGCTCCGCCTTGGCGTAGGCCAACCCGAAACTGGCGGCGGTGCCCATCACCTCACCGGTGCTGCGCATCTCCGGCCCGAGGATCGAATCGGCACCCGGGAAACGCTTAAACGGCAGCACCGCCTCCTTCACCGCCTGCAGGGGCGGCTGCGGTTCGCTGGTGAGGCCCAGCTCCACCAGGCTGCGGCCCGCCATGATTTGGCTGGCCACCTTGGCCAGGGGAACGCCGGTGGCCTTGGCCACGAACGGCACCGTGCGGGATGCACGCGGATTCGCCTCAATGATGTAGACGTCGCCATCTTTCACGGCGAACTGCAGGTTGATCAGGCCGTTCACCTGCAGGGCCAGGGCCAGGGCCTTGCTCCACTCGCGGATGGTGTCCAGGGCCTGCTGCTCGAGGCTCACCGACGGCAGGGCGCAGGCGGAATCACCGGAGTGCACGCCGGCCGGCTCGATGTGCTCCAGCAGGCCGCCGATTACCACGGTGCCGGTGGCATCACAGAGGGCATCCACATCCACCTCAGTGGCGTTCTCCAGGTACTGATCGATCAGCACCGGGTGGTCGGGCTCCACGTTCACCGCCTCCACCATGTAGCGGTTGAGCTCCTCCTCGCCGTACACCACCTCCATGGCACGGCCACCGAGCACATAGCTGGGGCGCACCACCACCGGGTAACCCACCCGCTCAGCCACGGCGCGGGCCTCCGCTTCGCTGCGGGCCAGGCCGTTGCGGGGCTGGCGAATCTCCAGGCGCCGCAGGATCGCCTCGAACTGCTCCCGGTCTTCGGCGCTGTCGATCGATTCGGGCGACGTGCCCCAGATGCGCGTGCCGGTGCGGCGCCCCGCGGGGCTGTCCAGCCAGCGCAGCAGCGGAATCGCCAGCTTCAGCGGTGTCTGTCCGCCGAACTGCACGATCACCCCCTCCGGATGTTCCGCCTCAATCACGTTGAGCACGTCCTCCAGGGTGAGGGGCTCGAAATAGAGGCGGTCGCTGGTGTCGTAGTCGGTGGATACCGTCTCGGGGTTGCTGTTCACCATGACCGTGGCCAGCCCTTCGGCCTGCAGGGCGAAGGAGGCGTGCACACAGCAGTAGTCGAATTCGATGCCCTGACCGATGCGGTTGGGGCCGCCCCCCAGGATCATCACCTTGCGGCGGGTCTCGGGCTGGACCTCGTTCTCCGGCGGGATCCGCTCGAGGCTGCCGTCATCCCGCAGGCGCTCCAGGGGCCGCTCATAGGTGGAGTAGTGATAGGGGGTGCTGGAGGCAAACTCAGCGGCACAGGTGTCCACGGTTTTGAACACCACGTTCACCCCCAGGGCCTGGCGGTGGTCACGCACCTCCAGCTCACGGCTACCGGTGGCCCAGGCGATCTGCCGATCGGAGAAGCCCAGCTGCTTGAGCGCCAGCAGCCCCTCGGCCTGCAGCTCCGCCAGGGAACGGCCGCGCAGCAGATGGGTTTCGGCCTCGAGGATGCGGCGCATTTTCGCCAGGAACCACGGGTCGATGGACGAGATGCGATGGATATCGGCATCGCTGTAGCCGGCCACCATCGCCGTGCGCACCGCAAAGATGCGATCGGGGGAGGGGGTGCGCAGCTGCCGTTCAAGCTCCGGGCGCTCGGGGGATGCGTCGGGGCGGTCGCAGCCCCAGCCGGAGTGGCCGGTTTCCAGGGAGCGCAGTGCCTTCTGGAACGACTCCTCGAAGCATCGGCCGATGGCCATCGCCTCACCCACCGACTTCATCGCTGTGGTGAGCACCGCCGGGCTGCCGCGGAACTTCTCAAACGCGAAGCGCGGAATCTTCGTCACCACGTAATCAATGGTGGGTTCGAAGCAGGCCGGTGTCTTGCCGGTGATGTCGTTGAGGATCTCGTCGAGGGTGTAGCCCACCGCCAGACGGGCCGCGATCTTGGCGATCGGGAAGCCGGTGGCCTTGGAGGCCAGGGCTGAGGAGCGCGACACGCGCGGGTTCATCTCGATCACGATCACGTCGCCGTTGGCGGGGTTGATCGCGAACTGGATGTTGCTGCCGCCGGTGTCGACACCGATCTCGCGGATGATCGCGATCGACTGATCGCGCAGGCGCTGGTATTCGCGGTCGGTGAGGGTCTGGGCAGGGGCCACGGTGATCGAGTCGCCCGTGTGCACCCCCATGGGATCGAGGTTTTCGATCGAGCACACGATCACCACGTTGTCGGCGGTGTCGCGCATCACCTCCAGCTCGAATTCCTTCCAGCCCAGCAGCGATTGCTCGATCAGGATCTGGCTGACGGGGCTGGCATCCAGGCCGCTCAGGCAGATGGCGCGGAACTCCTCGGGGTTGTAGGCGATGCCACCGCCGGAGCCCCCCAGGGTGAAAGCTGGCCGGATGATGCGCGGGTAGCTGCCGATGCGCTCGCCCACCAGCTCGGCTTCCTCCAGGGTGGTGGCGATGCCGGAAGGGCAGACGGCCACGCCAATGCGCTCCATGGCCTGCTTGAACAGGTCGCGGTCTTCCGCCTTCTCAATGGCCTTGAGGTCGGCACCGATCAGCTCGACGCCGTAACGCTCGAGGGTGCCGTCCTTGGCCAGGGCCACCGCCAGGTTGAGGGCGGTCTGGCCGCCCATGGTCGGCAGCAGCGCGTCGGGGCGCTCCTTTTCGATCACCCGCCGCACCACATCGGGGGTGAGCGGCTCGATGTAGGTGCGATCCGCCATGTCCGGATCGGTCATGATCGAGGCGGGGTTGCTGTTCACCAGCACCACCTCAAATCCTTCGGCCCGCAGGGCCTTGCAGGCCTGGGTGCCGGAATAGTCAAATTCGCAGGCCTGACCGATCACGATCGGACCCGAACCCAGCAGCAGGATGCGACGCAGATCCGTGCGACGGGGCATGGGCGAGGGCAGGCAGCCAAACCTGCCTAGCCTCTCACGGGGCCCTTTGCGTCGCTGTACGACCCCGCTCTGAACGCGCCAGCGGGGCTGGCTAGTGTTGGGTGCGATACAGGTGACGTCTTCATGAGCGAACTCCAGCGCCTGAAGGGGCTGCTGCCTCCCGAGATGCAGAGCTGGGTGTTTGTGGAAGCCGCCGCCTCAGCGGACCCGCCGTTGATCACGATCGAGGAGATCGGTCGCGACGAGATGGAGATCCAGGTTGACCTGGAGAAGTGGGACCAGCTGGCCATCGACCACCGCAACCTGCTCTTCTGGCACGAGGTGGGCCGGGTGCAGAACGATGCGGTGCCCCGGGACGGCTGGGAAATGGCCGCGCTGGCCATCGGCCTCGGGGGTGCCATCGGTGAGCTGTGGGTGCAGGACGGCCTGCTGCTGCTGATGGCCCTTGGGCTGTCGGGCTTCGCTGGCTACCGCCTCTACCTGAAGAACAATTCCGAGAAGCGTCTGCAGGACGCCATCGCCGCCGACGAGCGGGCCATCGACTTGGCCTGCCGCTTTGGCTACACGCTGCCCAACGCCTACAAGAGCCTGGGTGGCGCCCTCAAGGAGCTGGTGGAGCAGACCCGCAAGAAGAAGAAGCGCGGCTTCTACGAAGACCGCTTGGAGGCGCTGCGCAAGAGTGCCGGCAAGGCCCGCGCCGAAATGGCCCAGCAGCAGGGGTCCCGTCAATCCGTGAGCAGCGAGAACGTGTATGGCTGAGGCCCTCAAACCCAGTCCCGACCCCAGCCGAGCCCGCCTAGCCCTGGATGACAGCAAGGCCTTGGCCCTGCTGGCGGCGGAAGCGTGCGATGACCGCAAGGCCGGCGACATTGTGCTGATCCGGGTGGAGGAGATCTCCTCCATCGCCGACTGGTTTGTGATTGCCAGTGGCTTCTCCGATGTGCAGGTGCGCGCCATCGCCCGCTCCGTGGAGGACAAGCTTGAGGAGCACTGCGGCCGGCTGCCCCTGCGCAAGGAGGGACAGAAGGAGGGTCGCTGGATCCTGCTGGATTACGGCGAGGTGATCGTGCACGCCCTCACCCCCGATGAGCGCAGCTACTACGACCTCGAATCCTTCTGGGGCCACGGCGAGAAGGAGACCTATCTAGGGTCGGAACAAGCTCCGCCGGCCTGAGGCCGGGCCCCGATGGCCGGCACCGACCCCACCCCGGATCTCAGCCAGGTGGTGTGTCCCGTGCCGCGCGAGCAGCGCCCGCTGGAGCAATACAAGGAGCTGCAGGCCAGCTGGTTTTTTGTGTGGCCCCACAACGGCACCCGCGGCCTGGCCACCCCACTGATCCGCGCCTGGCTGATCGTGCTGCCACTCACGATGCTCGTGGCCAGCGGCAGTGTGCCCCTGCGTCACAACCTGCCGCGGCTGGTGATCGCCGGTGCCGTGGCCGGGCTCGTGCTGCCGCTGTTGCTGCTGGTGCGGCAATGGCTGGGCTGGACCAACCTGCAGCGCCGCCTGATGGCGACGGCGGTGGAATACGAGGAATCGGGCTGGTACGACGGGCAGGTGTGGGAAAAACCGGTGGCCTGGCGTCAGCAAGACCTCCTGGTGGCCAACCACGAGGTGAAGCCGGTGCTCTGGCGGTTGCAGCAGGCGATGGCCATCATTGCGGCGCTGATGCTGGTGGGCTCCAGCCTCTGTCAGGCTCTCTGAGCGATCGGGCCTGAGCCCTGCATGAGCTTCTCGAGCAGCTTCGGAACCAGCGGACGCCCCAGCGTGCCGCCCCTCGAGGTGCGTCTCACCCGCAATGGCATCCATGAGTCGCTGCACCGCGTGCATGCGGTGGTTTGTGACCAACGCGGCCGGGTGCTGATGCGAGCCGGCGACCCACAGCAGCTGAGC
>JBEIQU010000031.1:0-11181 GCA_040376355.1 Prochloraceae cyanobacterium
ATGGCGATATCCCAGTTGATGGCGCCATCGGTGTAGAAGCCCACCTGGCCCAGGGCCTTGATGAACAGGAAGCCGCTGCGGGCTGCAAGGCCTGGGATCTTGGCCTCCACCACCGCATCGCCCGGGGCAATGGCGTGGATGGTGCCGTTCTGATCCACGCTCACCACCCCGTCACCCTTGGTGACGCTCCAGCTGGGGGTGAAGCTGCTGCCGCCCTCCACGCCGCTGAGCACCGAGCTGAAGCTGGAGCCCTCTTTGGTGTGCAGGCTCACGGTTTCCGTGTCGCCCACCCCCAGCTTGGTGCCCTTCTCGAGGCTGGCGATCACCGGCACGTGGTTGGTGGCGGTGACGAAGATCGAATGGCTGGGGCTATTGAACGGCTTGGGTTCCACGGCGGCGATCTGCTCGGCCGGCAGCACCTTCAGGTTGAGGGTGTAGGGCACATCGGCGAAGGGTGAGCCCCGCAGGGTGGCGAACAGCGCGAACAGGATCGGCATCTGCACCAGCAGGGGCAGGCAGCCCGCCAGGGGGCTGCCGAATTCCTGCATCAACTTGCCCAGCTCCTCCTGCTGCTTCTGGGGGTTGTTGGCGTACTTGGCCTTGATCTCCCCCTGGCGTTTCTGCATCACCGGCTGGGCGATGCGCATGCGGCGGGCATTGCGGATCGAGCCGGCACTGAGGGGGAAGAGGGCCAGGCGGATCACCACCGTGAGGGCGATGATCGCCAGGCCATAGCTCGGCACCAATCCGTAGAAGAAATCGAGGATCGGCAGCAGCAGGTTGTCGGAGATGTAGCCGATCACGTCGGGCGCTGTTGGGGGGATGGGGTCGGGTGTGGAGCCAGTGTGTCAGGCGGGTGGTTCAGGCCGCTGCGTTGTCACCGAAGCCACTCTTGCTGGCCCCCGTCGCGGCGGGGCGGGCGGCAATCCGCTGCTCGATGAAGGCCTCCGCCTCCTTGTAGCGGGGCACGGCCCGCATCTCGAGCTTCATGCCGTCGTTGAGCACCAGCACCATGTCGCCCCAGAAGCCGAAGCCCCGTGCCACGGAGCGCACCTCGCGGATCTGGCTGTAAACCACCTGGGTGCGGTCGCGGCCGAGCCAGCCGCCGCTCACTTCCACGCGCCGGCTGGTGATCCGGAACCGCAGCCACAGGGCCCGCACCAGGGCGCCCACGGCGAAGGGAATGCCGATCAAGGTGAGCCCAAACAGCAGGTTGGTGATCAGGTCGCCCTTGGCGGGACCGCCCTCATAGAACACCTCCTCGTTGATGCTGGCGCCCGGCGCCACCGGTGGGGTCTGTGCGGCTGCACTCATGGCTGAAGCCCTGCCTTGGCGAGGAGTGAACAACATTCTCCCAGCAGGGCCCCATGGTCTGCGCTGTCGCTGCCGGGTTTGAGCGAAATCAGCAGCCACTGGCCCTGTGCCTGCGGCCCTGCACGGTGCAGCACCGCGCTCACATAGGAGTGCAGCAGGCGCCGCAGCCGGTTGCGTTGCACGGCGCGCTTGCTCACCTTGCTGCTCACCACGACCGCCACGCGGCTGCTGTTGAGGTTGCTGTCGCGGCGGTCGGGCCGCAGCAGGCCTGGTTCGGCGGGAATCCGGCGCAGGGTCATCCAGGTGCCATGCAGCCGCTCACCCCGCTGGTAGAGGCGGTCAAACACAAAACGCCCCCGCAGCCTTTGGTCCCGGGGTAGCACCATGGGGGATGGCGGTCGGGAGTGGGCTGGGGGGCGTTAAACGGGGCCTGGATCGGCCCGGGCCTGAATCAGACCGCCAGACGGGCGCGGCCGCGCTTGCGGCGCGAGCGGATCACGCGGCGGCCGGTGTGGCTGCGCATGCGCACCCGGAAACCGGAGACGCGCTTGCGCTTACGGCTGGTTCCTTCGAGGGTGCGTTTGGTCATGGCCTGATCTCGGCTGCGGCGTCATGGGCGATCCATCACCTTATCAGCCGGGTCGTGGGGCTCATTCGTTGGGGGAGATCTCGATCACCCAACTGCCTAGATAGCCCGAGATAGGCACATCGCCGGGGGCCTGAGCCAGGGCGTTGAACTGATACATCCCCGGGTTGTAGGGATTGGTGAGCTGGATGCGCACCCCGATCGACCGGCCCACCGGCACCGGCTGGTTGGGAAAGATCTCGATGGCGCTGTTGTCCTTGCTCACCTCGACAACGGCGGGGATCACCGCTTGGCACTCGGTCTTGCGCGTCACGCCCCCACGGGTCATGTAGCAGAGCTCGATGCGCTTGGGATCGAAGCTGCTATCGAAATCCTTGGGCACCGAGATCGCCAGCTTGAGCAGGGCGGTCTTGCGGTCCTTGGGCCCCAGCACCAGGTAGTAGTCCGAACGGTTGGTGGCCCGGCCAGAGGACACGTGATACCAGAGCTTGCGGAACTCCTTGTCGGTGTCCCAGCGGAATTCGAAGCCGCTGCTGTTGCCCACGTCGGCGCGGGCGGCGTGGGGGATCAGGGCGGGGGCTAGCCCCAGCCCGAGGCTCAGCGCGCCGGTGGCCAGGCTCAACAGGCGGTGGGGGCTCAGGGGATGGCTCCGGGGGCGGCGCATGGGGATGGGGCAGCGGCAGGGGGGCGTGGGGCGATCAGTAGTAGCTGGCATCCACCTGGATCAACCAGCTGCCGAGGTAGCCGCTCACCGGCACGTCGCCGGGGGCCTGGGCCATGGCGTTGACCTGGAACATGCCGGCCTGGCGCGGGTTGAACACCATCATGTAAACCCCGATGGCCTTGCCGACGGGCACCGGGGTGTCGGGGAACACCTCAATGGTTTTGCCGTTGGCGGCCACTTCGATGGTCGCGGGGATGGTCTGGTCGCAGCGTGTCTTTTTCGTGAAGCTGCCCGGAGCGATGGTGCAGAGCTTGACGTTCTTGGGGTCGATCGTGCTCTCGAAATTCTTCGGGAAGCTCAGGGCCAACTTGAGGATGGCGGTCTTGCGGTCCTTCGGTTTGAGGATGAAGTAGTACTCAGCCCGCTGCAGCCGCACCGTGCTGGTTGTGAAGTAATAGAGCTTGCGGTAGTCCCGGTTGGGATCCCAGCGAAACTCCATGATGCTGGGGGTGCCCTGGGCACGGGCCCCAGGCAGGCCGGCGTTGCCCATGGGGCCCAGCAGCGCCGCCGCACCCGCCAGGCAGGTGGCGGCGGCGCCGAGGGCGGCCTTGCGAAGAAGGGACATGGTCGGTGTGTGTGAGGGGGGCCATTGCCCCAGGGTGATTCTCGTGCGGCCGTTGCCCGCAGCCCCGGGCGGTGGTCGGAGGGTCAGCTGGCAGGGCGCCGCCCCCTTGGCGTTAGTCGTTTGAGGTGGCCAGATCCGGCCGCAGCCGCGTGGCCTCCCGCAGGTAGGCATGCCGGGGGGGATGCTCCAGCCAGGCATGGGCCAGCAGGCGGATGCAGCGGGGCAGATCACCCGCCACGGCCATCTGCTGGCAATCCAGCAGGGCCACCGACCCCCAGCCCGGACGCCGCCGGGCGATGGCGGCCGGGAAACAGGCATCGAGGTCGGCGGTGACCGAAAAGGTGATCGAGAGCAACTGCTCGCCGCTGAGTTGGTTGCGCTCCGCCAGGGCGTCCAGCAGCTCATGGACGGCGGCTTCGATCGCCTCCACCGTGTTGGCGCTGGCGGTGGTGGCCCCCCGCAGGGCCCGCAGCGGGTTGGCACGGGTCATGGGCGATGCAGCCACAGGGGTTGGCCGCTCCAGGCCAGCTCGAGGTGCAGCGCTTCGCTGAGCTGGGCGAGGGCGCTGCGGCCTGGAAGCAGGCCCGGAAGGCCTTTCTTGGGTTTGCCGAACTCCACCGGCCGCGTCTTGTCTGGATCGAGACCCGCCAGCTCGCAGGCCAGGCGACGGGCGCTGTCCTCATCCCCGAGGGCATCCACGAGCCCCAGCTCTAGGGCCTGGGCGCCGCTGAACACCCGTCCGTCGGCGAAACCGCGCACCGCCTCGTCCGTCAGGCGGCGGCCCTCCGCCACCGCGGCCACGAACTGGCCGTAACTGGAATCGATCAGCTCCTGCAGCAGCGTGCGTTCAGCGCTGGTTAGGGCCCGATCCGGCGACAGGATGTCCTTGTACAAGCCGCTCTTCACGGTTTCGAACTGGATGCCGATGCGCTCCAGCAGGCGCGACAGGTTGTTGCCCCGCAGGATCACGCCGATGGAGCCGGTGATGCTGCCGGCGTTGGCCACGATCTTCTCGGCGGCCACCCCGACGTACACGCCCCCGGAGGCGGAGATGTTGCCGAAGCTGGCCACCACCCGGCAGCCCTTGGCCCGCAGCCGGCCGATGGCCGCATGGATTTCTTGGCTGTCACCGACGGTGCCGCCCGGGCTGTCAATGCGCAGCAGCAGGGCCGGGCACTGGCGCTGTTCCACCTCCCGCAGGGCCTTGACCACGCGGGTGCGGGTGCCGCCAGCGATGGGGCCCTCGATGGCGATGCGCGCCAGTGTCCGGCGGGACTTGCGGCGCCAGGGCCAGATCATTGCGGCGGTGTGCAGTGGCTGGATCTTAAAAAGGAGCCCGTGGGCGGCTGAAGCCGGTGATGCTGCGCTGGCTGTTGATGCTGTTGCCCTTTGCCCTTTGGGGCACGGCCATGGCGGCGATGAAGCCGCTGCTGGAGGGGGCTGGCCCCCTCACCCTGGCCTGGCTGCGGTTGCTGCCGGCGGGCGGAGTGCTGTTGCTGGCGGCCCAGATCTGGCGTGGGGGCATGGCGGTGGACCGCCGCGATTGGGGCTGGCTGTTGCTGTTCGCCCTGGTGGATGCCACCGCCTTCCAGGGCCTGTTGGCCCGTGGCCTGGGGGGCACGGGGGCCGGCCTCGGATCGGTGCTGATCGACTCCCAGCCGCTGCTGGTGGCCCTGCTGGCCCGCAGCCTGTTCGGCGAGGCGATCAACCCGGTGGGTTGGCTGGGGCTGCTGCTCGGGCTGCTGGGGATCCTGTGCCTGGGCTTGCCGGCGGCGGTGCTGCGCCAGTGGTGGCTGATGGGGCCTGAGGCCCTGGGGGAGCGTGCCTGGAGCCACGGAGAGCTGTGGATGTTGGCCGCCGCCCTGGCCATGGCGGTGGGCACGGTGATCAGCCGTTATGCCTGCCGCCACAGTGATCCGGTTGCGGTGACCGGTTGGCACATGCTGTTGGGGGCGCTGCCGCTGCTGCTGGCCTCGGCCCTGGGGCCGTTGCTCAGCCCTGAGGCTGCCCCGTTCTGGCCCCGCTGGGATGCGGCCGCCTGGGGCCTGATGGCCTATGCGGCCCTGCTGGGCAGCGCCCTGGCCTATGGCCTGTTTTTCTGGTTCGCCAACCAAGGGGAGCTCACCAGTTTCACCGCCCTCACGTTTCTCACCCCGGTGTTTGCGCTGCTGTGCGGGGTGGTGTTGCTGGGGGAGCAGCTGCGGCCGTTGCAGTGGTTGGGGGCGGCCCTGGCCCTGGTGAGCGTGGTGCTGATCAATCGCCGCCTGTCGATCTGGCATCCCGCCGCTGCGCCGTTGCCGGTGGAGGGGAGGCCCTGAAGCGCCTGGTGGTCGCCTTACCCCTGGGACGCATGGCGATAGGGTCAGCGCCGCACGCTTCCCCCTGTGACCGATCGCAGCACCGCGAGTGCCGAAAGCCCGGTGGCGCCGCGCCGCCCCTGGCTGGTACTGGCGGCGGTGCTGGTGGCGGGCCTGGCCCTGTTTGTGTGGCGGGTCGGCAGCACCGGCCTGGTGGATGAAACGCCGCCGTTGTTCGCCGCCTCCGCCCGGGCCATGGCCCGCACCGGCGACTGGCTGACCCCGCGGGTCAACGGTTTACCGCGGTACGACAAGCCCCCCCTGGTGTACTGGCTGATGGGCTTGGGCTACGCCCTGCCGGGCCAGGAGCGCTGGAACCCCTTGGGCACCTGGGCCGCCAACCTGCCGTCGGCCCTGAGCAGCGTCGGGATGATGCTGCTGATCACGGCCACCCTGTTGCGCTGGCCGCAACCGGCCGCCGCCGGGGCGTTGGTGTCCCCTGGCCTGCGGTCCCTCACCGCCGCCAGTGCCGCCCTCGCCTTTGCGCTGTCGCCCCTGGTGCTGCTCTGGAGCCGCATGGCCGTGAGCGATGCCCTGTTCAGCGCCCTGCTGGGGGCGGCGCTGTTGCTGTTCTGGTGGCGGTATGCCGGCGCTCGGGCCTGGTGGCCGGGTTGGCTGGTGCTCGGGCTGGCGGTGCTGGCCAAGGGGCCGGTGGCGGTGGTGCTGGCGGCCCTCACCCTGCTGCTGTTCGGCACGTTGCAACGGGATGGCCGCGGCCTGCTGGAGCGGCTGCGGCCGCGGGCCGGCCTGGTGCTGACCGCCGCGGTGGCCCTGCCCTGGTACGGGCTGGAGCTGCTGGTGGAGGGACGCCCCTTCTTTGACAGTTTTTTCGGCTACCACAACCTGCAGCGCTTTAGCGGCGTGGTGAACAACCACCTGCAGCCCTGGTGGTTTTTCCTGCCGGTGCTGGTGGTGGCCTCACTGCCGTTTTCCCCCCTGTTGGTGGCGGGGCTCTGGCGCCATCTGCGCTGGCCCCCTGGCGCTGGCACAGCGCCCCGCGAGTCGCTCGGGCGTTTTGCCGCCTGCTGGCTGCTGGCGGTGCTGCTGTTTTTCACCCTGGCGGCCACCAAGCTGCCCAGCTATTGGATTCCCGCCACCCCCGCCGCCGGGGTGCTGATCGCCCTCGCGGCTCAGGATCTGCTGGCGGTGCCACCGGCCCGGGGCGGCCGTTGGTGGCGGCTGGCCACCCTGGTGCTGGTGGCCCTGCTCAGCGCCGGCCTGCTGCTCTCCGGCCGCTGGATTCCCCTGATCGTGGAGCCGGAACTGCCCACCCTGCCGGCCGAGATGATTGCCTCTGGGGGGGTGCTGCGGGCTGGTCTCTGTTTTGGCCTGGCCCTGCTGGCCGGGCTGGTGCTGTGGTGGGCGCCGCGGCCCTGGGGGCGGCTGTGGCTGCTGGCGCAGCAACTGGCTGTGGGGCTGTTTGTCACCACCTCCCTGGTGCCGTTGATCGGCCTGGGGGATCGCCTGCGCCAACAGCCCGTGCGACGCATCGCGGCCGCGGTGTTGGAGCGGCGGGCCCAGGCGGAACCCCTGGCGATGGTGGGGATCCTCAAGCCCTCCCTGCACTACTACACCGATCAGGTGGTGATCTACGAAGGGGTGCAGCCCAGCGGCCCCGCCAACCTGGCGGATCGGCTGCTGCGGGAGCATCGCCGCGGTCAGCGCCCCACCCCCGTGGCGGCTGGGGCCACGCTGCTGCTGGTGATCGACCAGCGCACGGCTCAGCTGCCCCACTGGGCTGGGCTGGCCCATCAGCCCCTGGCTGCCGATGGGCTGTATCAGCTCTGGCGCGTGCAGCGCAGCGCTCTGCAGGACTGGGTGGAAGACCTGCAGCGCCGCGGCTTGCCCGGCCCGGATTGGCAGCGGCCCCGGCCGGAGCGTTACTGAGCCGCGTTGGGCTCGCCCGGGGCCGCCGCATCCGCCATGCGTTCGCGCTGGCAGAAGCTGCAGTGCCCCCAGCGCTGCAATTCCCCGGCGGGGGAGGGGCGCTGGCAGCGGCCGCACTGGGCCAGGCCGAACACATCGATGCGGCTGGGGTGGCCTTGCCACACCTCGGCCTCCACCGCGGTGCCCGCCCGCGGCAGCGGAGTGGGATCGTGCTGCTGGAGCACCAGGTCTTTGACGCTGAAGCCCGAGGCTCGCAGGGCCCCAAGCAGCTGGTGCTTGTTGAAGCGCAGGGCCTGCAGCCACTGCGGCTGGCTGGCCCCCACCACCAGCCGTCCCCCCTGCAGCCGCAGCGGACGGCAATGGGGGGCCAGCTGCGGGCCCGCGAGGCGCGGCCAGGCTTGCCAAAGGGCCGCCAGCCCCGCATCCCCGTCCCATTGCCGCTGCATCGCATCCAGGCAGCTGCCCAGCCCCTGCAGCGGCGCCCGCGGCGGCGGCAACAGCAGGCTCACGTTTCCCTGCCGGCGGCTGCGGTTGGGCGGGGCGATGGCCATGGCTCGACCCTAGGGGAGGTGCGGCGATCCCGCTGCACCGATTGGGGTTGAACTGGTTAGTCTCAGCGCCTGCCCCAACCCCAGATCCATGGGCTTTTTTGATCGGCTGAGCCGCCTGGTGCGCGCCAATGCCAACGCGGCGCTGAACATGGCGGAGGACCCCGTCAAGATCCTGGATCAGTCGGTGGCCGACATGCAGGCCGACCTGGTGAAGCTGCGCCAGGCCGTGGCCGCCGCCATTGCCAGCCAGAAACGGATTCAGAACCAGGCGGAACAGGCCGAGACCCAGTCCGCCACCTGGTACGAGCGGGCTGAACTTGCCCTCAAGAAAGGGGAGGAAGACCTGGCCCGTGAAGCCCTGGGCCGGCGCAAAACCTGCCAGGAGACCGCCACCGCTCTGAACGGCCAGCTGCAGAGCCAGGCGGGCCAGGTGGAGCAGCTCAAGCGCAGCCTGGTGCAGCTGGAAAGCAAGATCGCCGAGGCCAAAACCAAGAAAGACATGCTCAAGGCCAGGGCCCAGGCGGCCCAGGCCCAGGAGCAGCTGCAGAGCGCCGTGGGCAGCCTGGGCACCAACTCCGCCATGGCCGCCTTCGAGCAGATGGAGGAGAAGGTGCAGGCCCTGGAGGCCCGCAGCCAGGCGGCCGCCGAGCTGGCCGGTGCGGATCTGGAGAGCCAGTTCGCCGCCCTGGAGGGGGCACCGGAGGTGGATGCCGAACTGGAGGCCCTCAAGGGCAAGCTCTCCGGTGCCGCGCCCACCGCTGCCCTGCCCGCCGCCGGCGCCGCCGTGGAGCCGGTGAGGGTGGAGGTGCAACAGCCCGAGCTCGATGCCGAGCTGGAGCAGCTCAAGCGCTCGATCGACAAGCTCTGAGCCCAGCGATCGTCCATACAATCGCTTTCATCCCAACCACCCTTGCTGCCCGCCGCCGTGTCCGTGCTGCACCTGACCGATGCCAACTTCCAGGCCGAGGTGCTCGATGCCTCCACGCCCGTGCTGGTGGATGTGTGGGCCGAGTGGTGCGGCCCCTGCCGGCTGATGGCCCCAATGATGGACTGGGCTGCCACGGCGTACGCCGGCCGCCTGGCGGTGGGCAAATTGGAGGCTGACCCCAATCCCGCCGTTCGCGACCAGCTTCAGATCCAGGGCCTGCCCACCTTGATTGTGTTCAAGGATGGCCAGGAGCTGGCGCGCCACGAGGGCGCCATGGCCAAGCCCCAGCTGCAGGCGTTTCTGGATGCCCACCTCTGAGCCCCTTGCCCGCCGCTGAGGGGGGCGTGGACGCCCGGATTTCCGAACGGGTTCGGGGCCTGGGCAGTGGCGTCTTCGCCCGCAACGACGCGCGCAAACAGGCCTATGCCGCGGCTTCGGCCGGCACTGGTCTTCCCCCGCTGCTCGACCTCTCCCTGGGGTCCACCGATCTGCAGCCCCCTGCGGTGGCGATCGAGGCCATCCGCCGCCAGCTCGGCCAACCCCAGAGTGCGGCCTATTGCCTGCATGGCGCCACCCGCCCCTTCCGGGAGGCCGTGGCCGCCTGGGCCCAGCGGCGCTTTGACGTCACGGTGGATCCCAACCGGGAGGTGCTGCTGCTGGTGGGGTCCCAGGAGGGCACGGCCCATCTGCCCCTGGCGGTGCTCAATCCCGGCGATCGGGCCCTGTTGCTCGACCCCTACTACCCCTCCCACCGCGGCGGCCTGCAGCTGGCTTCGGCCCAGCCCCACCTGTTGCCCTTGGAGGCCGCCCGAGGCTTTGCGCCGGATTTCGATCAGCTGAGCGCCAGCCAGTGGGATTCCCTCAAGTTGATGGTGCTGGGGTTCCCCCACAACCCCACCGCCACCACGGGCCAACAGGCCTGGGTGGATGCGGCGGCGGAGCGGGCTGTCCGCCACGGTCTGGTGTTCGCCCACGACAACCCCTATGTGGATCTGGCCCTCGATGGCGAGGCGCCGGCGCTGCTGCGCAGCCCCCACTGGCGTCAGTGCGGTCTGGAATTCTTTTCGTTCTCCAAGGGCTGGTGCCTGGGGGGATACCGGCTCGCCTTCGCCATCGGCGCCGAACCGCTGATCACCGCCCTGCGCCAGCTCAAGGGGGTGGTGGATTTCAACCAATCCCTGGCCCTGCAGGCCGGGGCCATCGCCGCCCTGGAGCAGGCCCCGGAGTGGCCCGAGCGGCTGCGGCCCATCTACCGGGAGCGCCGTGACCGCATGGCGTCGGCCCTGATGGCGGCGGGTTGGCCGGTGCGGCTCCCCTCGATGGCCCTGTATCTGTGGCTGGCGCTGCCGCCGGCGGCGCGGACCGCTGGCCTCGATGCTGAAGGCTTCTGCGCCCGTCTGCTGCAGGCCACCGGCGTGTGCCTGACCCCTGGCAATGGCTTTGGGGAGGGGGGCGAAGGCCATGTGCGGCTGGCCCTGGTGCACCCGATCGAGGAGCTGGAGCAGGCGGCCGGGCGCATGGGGCAGTGGCTGGCGGGGCTTTGAGCGGCGCGGCATGGGGTGGCTCGGCCCCCCTGAGCCGGGCCCTGCTGCGCCTCCCGGGGGAGCATCCCCTGCCCTGGCGGCTGCGCCGGCTGCGGGTGTGCGGCAGCACCGAGGCGGAGCTGGAGCCCTGGCTGACGGTGGCAGCGCCGCCGCTGGCGCTGATCGCCGATCAGCAACGGTTCGGCCATGGCCAGCGGGGGCGGTCTTGGCAGTCGCCTTGGGGTGGGGTGTGGCTGAGTGCGGCCCTGCCCTGGCCGGAGCAGGCGGCGGCGGCCCTCAGTCTGGCCACCGCCCTGGGGCTGGCGCTGCAGCTCGAGGCCCTGGGGCTGCAGCCCCAGATCAAGTGGCCCAATGATCTGATGGTGGAGGGGCGCAAGCTGGCGGGGCTGCTGCCGCGGCTGCGCTGGCGCGGGGGGCGGGTGCGCCTTGCCCAGGTGGGGGTGGGCGTTAACGGTTGGAACCGGGTGCCCGCCGGCGCCATCAGCCTGGGGGAGGCCCTGGGTCGCCGTCGCCATCCCCAGGCCCGGCCCGATCGACTGGCCGCCAGGGTCCTGCGGGGGCTCGAGTGGGCCGTGGCGGCTGCTGATCAGCCGGAGCTGGTGCGGCGCCAGGCGGAACAGCGCCTCTGGATCCCCGACTGGGTGGAGCATCAGGGGCGCCGCTGCCGGGTGCAGGGGCTGGCGGCCGATGGGGGGCTTCGGCTCGACTGCGGCGGCGAGCTGGTG
>JBEIQU010000069.1:0-7746 GCA_040376355.1 Prochloraceae cyanobacterium
CGGTTGGGGCACGTCCACCGCCGCCAGCTCCGCCCCCCGGGCCACCGTGCTGGCCAGCAGCTCCAGGGCCTGCCGGGCCGGCAGGCTGGGGGCCCGCAGCAGCAGCCGGCCGTGGTCCTGACGGATGCGGAAGGGGCTGCCTTGCAGGCTGCGGGCCAGCTGCCGCTGCCACGGCAGGGGCTGCCCCGTGAGCGAGCGGCTGCTCTGGGTGAGCTGCAGACGCCCCGGGGCCGGGAAGCGCAGGGAGGCGTCCAGGTCGACGCAGCCCGCCAGCAGCGCCGTGAGCAGCAGCAGCACCAGCACCACCACGGCAAACCCCAGGGGGGCACGGGTGGCTCCGGTGGGCGGCGGCGGGGGAGGCTCCGGCAGGCGCCGCCGCCGACCGCGGCGGGCCATGGCCCGCACCTGCCCCTCGAGGGGCTCCATCTCCCCCAGGCTGGGCAGGGTCATCGACCATTCCCGGGGCCGCTGCAGGGCCGGGGCCTCCAGCACCTCCTGCAAATCCCGGGCCTGGCTCCGCAGGTTGGCGTCGCGGCAGGCCCGCAGGCTGCGGCAGGTGGCCGCCGCTGCCGCCGTATCCCCCTGCCCCATCTGGGCCGTGGCCAGCAGCAGGCGCAGCTCGCCCCCCTCGGGGGTGCTGGCCCCGTGCAGATCCAACAGGGGGGCCAGCAGCTGCTGGCAGCGGCCGTAATCGCCACACTCCAGGGCCGCCCGGGCCTGCTCCAGTGCGTCCGCCACCCCGCTGCTCAGCCCTGGCCAGGGCTAGAGCGGCCCACCACCATGGTGCCGATGCCCGCATCGGTGAACACCTCCAGCAGCAGGGCATGGGGGGTGCGGCCATCCACGATGTGGGCCGCCGCCACCCCTTGGGCCAGGGCGCGGATGCAGCACTCGGTCTTGGGGGTCATGCCACCGGCCACCACGCCGGAGGCGATCAGGTCGCGGGCGCCCGAGAGGGTCACCGAGCGGATCAGGGTGCTCGGGTCCTCACGGTCCCGCAGGATGCCGGGGGTATCGGTGAGCAGGATCAGCTTCTCGGCCTGCAGCGCCGCCGCCAGCTCGCCGGCCACGGTGTCGGCGTTGATGTTGTGGGCCTGGCCCGCGCGATCGGCCGCCACCGAGGAGATCACCGGGATGTAGCCGGCATCCAGCAGCGGCAGCAGCACGGCCGGATCCACCGCGGCCACATCCCCCACCAAACCGTTGCTCCCATCGCCATAGGTGCGCGCCACCACCAGGGCGCCGTCGCTGCCGCACAGCCCCACGGCCCTGGCCCCCAGGCGGTTCAGCCCGTTGACGATGTGCTTGTTGACGCGGCCCACCAGCACCATCTCCACCACATCCATGGTTTCGGGGGTGGTGACCCGCAGGCCGTTGCGGAATTCCGGCTCGATGTTCAACCGGGCCAGCCAGTCGTTGATCTCCGGCCCACCACCGTGCACCACCACCGGCTTGACCCCCACCGAGGCCAGCAGCACCAGATCGCGGTAAACGGCGTCGCGCAGGTCCTCCCGCGCCATGGCCGCACCGCCGTACTTCACCACCACCCGCCGGCCGGCGAAGCGCTGGATGTAGGGCAGGGCCTCACTCAGCACCGACACCCGCAGGGCATCGCTGTGGTCGCTGGCGGCGGGGGTGGAGCTCAAGGCGGGCTGGAGATCTACACGAACGGTATCCAGGCTGGGAAGCCCGGCCCTCAGGCGGGCAGCAGTTCCAGCAGCACCTCACCGCTGCCGGGCTGGGAGAGGCGGGCCTGCAGGCCCTTGGCGAAGAAGCGGCCCAGGCGCTCCTGCTTCTCCTGCCAGCGCCCGTAGGGCACCCCCTCGGTGCGAAAGCGCAGGGCCAGGCCATAGCCCCCGTCCACCGCCAGCTCCAACACGTTCAGCAGCTGTGGCGGCGCGTCTTCGTCCCAGAGCTTGAGGGCCTCCAGGGAACTCTCGAGATGGGCCTTCTGGCCGTAGCGCCAGCGGGTCACATCCTTCACCAGCTTGCGCAGGGTCTGGTTGGCGGGCAGCTCCCGCAGGGGCAGCACCGCCGGATCCGCCGGCAGCAGCTCCGCCGGGGGCAGCTCCGACGACTTCAACGCCAGCCCCCCTAGCAGGATCGGAATCCCGTAGAAGATCGTGGGCAGGCGGAGGTTGGGATTGGCGGTGGCGTAGCCGATCCAGCCGATCACCGACAGGGAGACCCCGGCGATGGTGACTAGGCTTCCGGGTGAGGTCAGGGAACGCATGGCGCCATCTTCGGTCAACGGGGATTCAGCACAGGACGCCGCCCCTGAGCAGCTCTCCACACCCGAGCTGCTGGAGCAGCTGCGCAGCGACCGGCTCTGGCTGCTGCAGCAGATCGATGCGGGGCGCTGGCCGGATCTCAGGCTCGATCTGGCGGCCCTGGAGCGGGAGCTGGGTCAGTTGCTGGAGCAGGCCCAGGAGCGGCTGGGCAGCCCCCAGCCCTGAACAGCGGCGGCGGCGATGCAGCGCTCAGAAGGGAATCTCGTCGTCACCCTCGGGCATGTCGGGCACCAGCGGCGAAGCGTTCCAGGTGGGGGGCTCGGGAGCGGCGGCAGCGGCCGGGGCTGCGGCCCTGGTGGGGCGCGGAGCCGCCTGGCGGGCGGGGGCACTGGCGGTGGATGGGGAGGAGGGCGCCGGGGCGGATGCGGCCATCGGCATCGCGGCGGGCGCCGCTCCGCCACCACTGCCCGCGCCGATCGGATGCAGGCGCGCCAGGGTGAATTCGGCCCGCTTTTCCTTGACGCCGTCCTGACGGGTGACGGTGTTCATGCGCAGCCGGCCCTCCACCATCAGGCGCTGGCCCACCTGCACGCGGTTCTGCAGATCCTGGGCGAGGTTGCCCCAGCCCACCACCTTGAGCTGGCCCGGGGGATCATCGGGGCGCAGCCCCTCAAACTGCACGGCCATCTCCGCCACTGGAGTCTGGTTGTCCTGGGTGTAGCGCACCTGGGGCGCCTCCAACACCTCCACCTCCAGCAAGCAATGGTTCACAGGACCGGGCAACAACAAGGGGCCACATCCTGATGCACGAGCAGCCTTTGCACCAGGGGGGGGGCGCTCAGCCGCCGCTGATCTGGCTGCTGGGGGGCACCGGCGACGGCCCGCCCCTGGCCGAAGCCCTGCTGCAGCGCGGCTGGCGGCTGCGGGTGAGTCTGGTCACCGCCGCGGCCACCCGCGTCTACACCCCCCATCCCCAGCTGCAGCTGCTGGTGGGGGAGCTGGCGGATGACGCCGCCGTGGAGCGGGAGCTGCAGCGGCAACGCCCGCGGTGGGTGGTGGATGCCACCCACCCCTTCGCCCAGCACATCAGCGCGCGGCTGGAGCGGGTCTGCCGCCGGTGCGGACAACCCCTGCAGCGGCTGGAACGCCCCAGCCTGGCGGCCGACGCCGCGGCGACGGCGGGGACCACCGTCGCCCTGCCGGGGCTCGCCGCCCTGGCGGATCTCAACCTCACGGGGGAGCGGTTGCTGCTGGCGATCGGATCGCGGCAGCTAGCCCAGGCCCTGGCGGCCAGCAACGCCGATGCCCATTACGCCCGCATCCTGGATCGTCCCGGCAGCCTGCAGCTGGCCCTCGCGGCGGGCTTGCGGGACGACCAACTGGCCTGTCTGCGGCCCAGCCACGCCCAGCCGGGGGAGCTGGAACCCGGGGCCCTGGAGACGGCCCTCTGCCGGCGCTGGCGCATCACGGCGGTGCTGTGCCGGGCGGGAGGCGGCCGCAGCGAAGCCCTCTGGCGCCAGGTGTGCCACCGGCTGCGACTGCGCCTGCTGCTGGTGCAGCGCCCCGCGGGACTCGGATCCGATGGCTTGCCGCTCGAGCCGCTGCTGGAGAAGCTGGGCCATCCCTGACGGCCCAGCTGCCGCCCCATGGCCCAGCCCCTGACGCTCTGCCTCACCACGGAAGCCTCCGAGGCCCAGGCGGAAGCCCTGGCGCAGGCCCTGGTGGAGCGGGGCCTGGCGGCCTGCGTGGCCCTCACGCCGGTGCGCTCGCTCTACCGCTGGCGCGGAGCCCTGGAGCGCAGCCAGGAGGTGCAGCTGCTGATCAAGACCAGCCCAAGCCGACTGGCGGAGTTGGAGGTGGCGGTACGGCAGCTGCACAGCTACGACACCCCCGAATGGATCCACTGGCCGGCGGAGGCCAGCGCCGCCTACGGCGCCTGGGTGGCCGAGGGCTGCAGCTGAGCCGCCAGCTTGCGCAGATCGGCCTGGGGGCGGGGGCCCAGCTGGGTCACCACCTGACCGGCGCAGAGGGATCCGAGCCGGCCGCAGTCCACCAGCGCCCGGCCCTGGCAGTAAGCATGCAGGAAGCCGGCGGCGTACAGGTCGCCGGCGCCGGTGGTGTCCACCAGGGGGCCGAGCTTGAACGGCTCCACCCGATGGGTGCCGTCGCCGTTGAGGATCAGGGAGCCCTGCTCACTGCGGGTGAGGGCCGCCACCCGGCAGCGTCCACGCACCTGGTCGGCGGCCTCCTCAAAGCTGTTGGCCTTGTAGAGGGAGGTGATCTCCATCTCATTGGCGAACAGGATGTCGACGTGGCCGTCCACGAGCTCCTGGAAGCTGTCGCGGTGACGCTCCACGCAGAACGCATCGGAGAGGCTGAGGGCCACCTCGGCGCCGTTGGCGCGGGCCACTTCAGCGGCGGCGATGAACGCACGCTTGGCCTCATCGCTGTCCCACAGGTAACCCTCCAGGTAGAGCACCCGGGCCTGGGCCACCAGGTTCAGGTCGAGGTCGTTGGGGTCGAGGCCCACCGACGCCCCCAGGTAGGTGCACATGGTGCGCTGGGCATCCGGAGTGACCAGGATCAGACAGCGGGCGGTGGAGGGGCCTGCGGTGGCGGCCGGCGTGTCGAATCGCGCCCCCACGGCGCGGATGTCGTGGGCAAAGATGCCCCCCAGTTGGTCGTCGCGCACCCGACCGATAAAGCCGGCGCGCCCCCCCAGCTGGGCGATGCCCGCCAGGGTGTTAGCGGCGGAGCCACCGGAGGTTTCCAGGCCGGGGCCGACGCTGCCGTACAGGCGCTCAGCCTGCTGTTCATCCACCAGGGCCATGGTGCCCTTGGTGAGGTCGAAGCGATCCAGCAGATCGTCATCCACCTGCACCAGCACATCCACGATGGCGTTGCCGATGCCGACAACGTCGAGGCTCTTGGGGGCAGTCATGGGCTGGTGGTGAGGGGAGATCAGCGGCTGAGCAGGGCCCGCTTAGGCCCATGGATCGGATCCTCCACCACGATCGTCTGGTCCCGTTCGGCCCCCAGCGACACGATGGCGATGGGCACCTCCATCAGCTCCGCCAGGAAACGCAGGTAGCTCATGGCCGTGGGGGGCAGATCCTCGAGGGTGCGGCAATGGGCCGTGGAGGTCTGCCAGCCGGGGAGGGTTTCAAAGATCGGCTTGCAGCGGGCGAAGTCTTCGGCGGAGCAGGGGAAATGGTCGATCCGCTGGCCATCGAGCTCATAGGCCACGCACACCTGGATCTCATCGAGCTCATCAAGCACATCCAGCTTGGTGATGGCGAGGCAGTCGAGACCGTTCACCTCCACGGCATAGCGGCCGATCACGCCATCGAACCAGCCGCAGCGGCGGCGGCGGCCGGTGGTGGTGCCGTACTCGCCACCGCGGTCACAGAGGTGATCGTTGAGGCTGCCCTCCAGCTCGGTGGGGAAGGGGCCTTCCCCCACGCGGGTGGTGTAGGCCTTGGCCACGCCAATGACCCGGTCGATCAGGGTGGGGCCCACCCCGGCACCGATGCAGGCGCCGCCGCTCACCGGGTTGGAGGAGGTGACGTAGGGATACGTGCCGTGGTCGAGGTCGAGCAGGGTGCCCTGGGCCCCCTCAAACAGAATGTTCTTGCGGGCGCGGGCCGCCTGATGGATGGCCCGGGTGCAGTCGACCACGTGGGGGGCCAGCCGGCGGCCATAGCCCACGTAATCGGCCACCACCTGCTCGAAGTCGAGGGGTTCGAGGCCGTAGAGCTTCTGGAGGATCTCGTTCTTCTCGGCCAGCGGACCGGCCAGGCGATCCCGCAGGCGCGCCTCATCCAGCAGATCCATGATGCGAATGCCGTTGCGCTCCGACTTGTCCGCATAGGTGGGGCCGATGCCTCGGCCGGTGGTACCGATGCGGCGGTCGCCGCGCCGCTGCTCCATCGCCTGGTCCAGCAGGCGGTGGTAGGGCATGGTCACGTGGGCGGTGGAGGCCAGCTGCAGGCCATCCACGGCGATGCCGTTCTCAGCGAGCATGTCCAGCTCGCCGAGCATCACCTTGGGATCCACCACGGTGCCGGAGCCGATCAGGCAGACCGTGTCGGGGTAGAGGATGCCGGAGGGGATGAGGTGCAACTTGAGCACCTTCTCGTCCACCACGATGGTGTGACCGGCATTGACGCCGCCCTGATAGCGCACCACCACATCGGCGGAGCGGCTCAGCAGATCGGTGATCTTGCCCTTCCCCTCGTCACCCCATTGCGCACCGATGACGACGACGTTGGCCAAGGACACAGCGGCCCGAAGCCGCTTCTAAGCACAAAGGAAGAGGATCTCAGATCGGGTGACCCTCCGTCAAAAACTGAGGGAGGGTCAGCGGCCCATCAGGCGCCGCGCACGGCGCCTGTTTCCGCCTTCTTGAGTTCCTTGGTGAGGCGATCCCGCAGGGCGTCGGGCACCGGGCGGTTGGGATAATTGGCGTAGTGGCCCGCCAGGGAGTTGAGGGCGGTCTGCATGGTGGTGAACGAGGCAAGGCCGTTCACGTCATGGCGGGGGCGGTACCGGGCCATGTAGGAATTGATCAGGGCCCGGGCCTGGGTTTCGGAGTCGGAACGGCCGGGATCATCGGCGGCCACCCCCAGGGTGCTGAGCAGGGCATCGGCGACGCTCACCGTGTCCTCCACGTAGTTGCCGCTGATGGCACTGCCCTCACCGGAGCAGGCGGTAAGCAGCAACGACAGGCAGAGGCACAGCACCAGGCAGGGGGCGAGCACCGCCGTCCTGAGGGCCTGTGCCAGGGCTGCCGTGAATCGTTGCCATCCGCCAGCCATGGGTTCCGTTTCGGTTGCTGCGGATCCTAGGTGCCCCCTGGGCTCTGGGCCGCAGCGGCCCTAGGCCGCCGCCAGGCCCCGGCGCTCGGCCGCCAGCTGCTCCAGCAATAGGGGCTGCAGCGCGGCCACCGCCAGATCGCGGCGCTCCCCGCCGGCCCGCTGCACCAGTTCCACCTGGCCATCGGCCGCGCCGCGGCCCACCACCACCCGCCAGGGGATACCCAGCAGATCGGCGTCCTTGAACTTCACGCCGGCCCGCTCGGCCCGGTCATCGAACAACACATCCACCCCGGCGGCCTGCAGCGCGCCATAGAGCTGCTCCCCCAGCTGCAGCTGGACCGGCTCCGCCGCGTTGGCCACCACCACGATCACCTCATAGGGGGCAATGGCCGTGGGCCAGCAGATGCCGTTGGCGTCGTGGTGCTGCTCCACGGCGGCCTGGGCCAGCCGCGACACCCCGATGCCGTAGCAGCCCATCCACAGGGGCTCCTCCTGGCCGGCCTCCGTGGTGAAGGTGGCCTCGAGGGCGGCGGAATACTTTCGGCCCAGCTGGAAGATGTGGCCCACCTCGATGCCGCGGCTGGCCTCCAGCTGCTGGGCGGGATCGTGCAGGCAACGGTCGCCGGGCTGGGCGGAGCGCAGATCGAGGCTGTCCGGGGCCGCGCACAGCGCGCCCCAGCTCGCCCCCACCAGGTGAC
>JBEIQU010000267.1:0-2477 GCA_040376355.1 Prochloraceae cyanobacterium
CAGAGCCATTGCATCAGTGACACTCGCATAAGTGTCTACTTGTATCAAGAATCACGCAACAGCTTTCAAACAGCAATCCAGAACAAGAGTTTGGTATGCGAATTTAAAGGGTTCGACCCAGCCGCTGCAGCACCTTTGCCGCTTGACCATCACCGCCGTCTGCCAGGGGGGCCCTGGCCGGAGGGAGCAAGGGCAGGTGCAGCTGCCAATCCCCCTGCTGCAACTGGTCGCGGCTGATCAAGCGATGCCAGCTGTGCTGCTGAACCGCCTGCTCGAGCACCGGCGCCTCCGCGAAGCCCTCGCGCCGCACCACCTGCAGGCCGACACCCGCTGCCATGGCCTCGCAGTAGCTGCTGTAGCCCGGCTTGGTGAGCAGGCGACCGCAGAGGGGCAACACCTCCAGGGGCCGCAGATCCGCGGGGATGCGGATCTGATTGGGGGCCGCGCAGGCCAGGGCTGAATCGGCCACCAGGAAGCGGTGATCGGGCCAGGCCTCAAACAGTTCCCGACCGACCGAAAGGCCCATGCCCCCGAAGCCCACCAGCACGGTGTGCTGGGGATCCACCTCAAGGCCCAGGCGCCTCCGCAGGTCGGCCGGATCGTGGCGCGGACGCCCAGGGGTGAGCCCCACCACCGTGGTGGGCACGTTCCAGGGCATCGGCATCGCGAAAGGACACTGGATCAACGCGGTGCCCTGGCGATAGGCGCTGCTGGCCGCCTCAGCCCAGGGGGCAAAGGCCGGACCCATGGGGCCGTAAATGGCATCCCAGCCAAAATTGCCCATGAACACCAACGGGGCTTCCAGCTGCTCAGCCAGCTGGGCGGCAGCCGGGGGCACATCCGCCAGCACCAACACAGGGCCAGGCTGCTGCCGAAGCCAGGCGAGCTCTGTGGCGATCTGCCCAGGCAACGCCTGTTGCAACTGCTCGAGGGCGATGAGGGTGGCGGCAGGGTCGGAACCGAGGGCATCGGCCTGGAGCACCCCCACATCCCAGCGGCAGGGGCGATGTTCGTAGGGCACCGGGCCGAAGGCCAGCTGCAGAAATGCGGGGGGCAAGGGGGTGGAGAGCACCAGCCGCCACTGGGGCTCCAGCCCATGCAGGGCGGTGAGTACGGAGGCCACCCGGGAGCCATGGCCGTAGCCATGGCCACTAACACAGGCGTAAATCAACACGATTGAAGTGACTCCTGGCGCCGCAGGCTGTGCTGATACAGCAGCCGGCCATCGAGCCCATACCAGCGGTGGCTCACCTCCACCGGTTGGCCATCCCGCAACACGACCCAGCTGAAGTGGCGCAACTCACGGCCCTGGTCATCACGGCTGTGGCGGGGCACGAACGCGGTGTTCAGGTAGGTGGTGCCGCCGCGGTCGATGCAATAACTGCTCCGTTCCCCCTGCCCCCGCTTCAGGCGGTGATGCATGTGACCAAACACCACCAGGGGCAAAGGGCGGCACCGGCGAATGCGATCAATGGCCAGGGCGAGGTCCTGGTCGCCCCAGTCACAGGCGGGAGGTTTCCAGTCGCGGCCGCAGGGGTCGCCCGCCTCACTGCCCAGGCCCGCAGGGCCGCAATGGGCCAGCAGCACCAGGGGGAGGGCTGGATCGGCGGCCTCCGCAGCGGCCACGATGCGCTGGGCCGAGATCTCCAGGGTGACGGGGCCGAACACGGCCTGGCTGGCGCGGCTGAGGTGGAACCCACCTCCAGCGGTGACGGGACGGGCCCCCACCACCGCCAGACCTGGGGGATGCAATTCCCGCAGCCCCCAGCCGCAATGCCGATCCCCCAGCAGCTCCAGTTGACGCGCGAGGGTGCGGCCGGAGGGGTCACGGCCGGCATCGTGGTTGCCGAGGATGCAGGCCAGCGGGAGCGGCAGGGCAGCCAGCCGCTGCGGAATGCGCGCCTGGCCGTCACTGAGGTCACCCACCACCAACAGGGCATCCGGGGCCAGCCGTTCCAGCAGCTGTTCATCACTGGCATCCCACTGGCCGTGCAGGTCTCCGGCGATGGCGATGCGGAGCTCGGCCAACCCGATGCCTAGGCTTTCGCCATCCTGCATCAGTTCAGGCCAAGCCTTGGTTTTCGCTGCCGCCACCGACACCGCTGCACGTCACCCTGACGCTTGCCCACCGGCGGCGGAATTGCCCGCGGCGATTGATGCCCTGCGCCGCGAACGCAACGCCGTGATCCTGGCGCACTACTACCAGGAGCCTGAAATCCAAGACATCGCCGACTTCATCGGCGATTCCCTGGAACTCTCCCGCAAGGCCGCCGCCACCGATGCCGCCGTGATCGTGTTCTGCGGCGTGCACTTCATGGCGGAGACCGCCAAGATCCTCAGCCCCGACAAAACGGTGCTGCTGCCGGATCTGGAGGCGGGATGCACCCTGGCGGATGCGTGTCCCGCCGATGCCTTCGCCACCTTCCGGGCTGAACACCCCGACCATCTGGTGGTGAGCTACATCAACTGCTCCGCGG
>JBEIQU010000210.1:0-3589 GCA_040376355.1 Prochloraceae cyanobacterium
AGGCCCTCGGGCAGGAACTTCGTCGAGGCGCCATTGAGGTCTGCTTGCAGAAGCTGGTTGAGCTCCGCCGGCAGGATCTGGATCGCCCTGAAGTGGGGATAGAGCAGGGGCAGCGCCTGGTTGCCGGCAACCAACAGTGACGCCGAAAACGACTGGCCACAGTCCTTGGGATTCAGGCTTCGGCCCTGGAAATAGATGGAGCCATCCAGCCAGCTCTGGGCAATGGCCTGCTTTAGCTGGGGGATCAGTGCGTCGCGGCGTGTCTGCTCATCGAGCAGCAACCGCTGCGGGACCTATCAGGAAAGTTGTCCGCTAGGGGTGCTCGAGCTGAGCACCAAGCTGCAGGGTACTGCGCGCTGAGGTCTAATGCCTGCGTGGATCGACCCTCGTTATCATCTTGACACGAGTCTCTTGTTGAGCTTGTATTTTTATGAGCTTTGATAAATGCGGTTCAAAAAATGCAGCCTTCTATGGCCTGGGATGGTTGATGCTCACAACTTGTGGCTGTGACCAATCACGTGGTTGACGGCTCCAGCGCTGGGGATGCTTCTGCCGAGCTTTCTCATAAGTCTGCTGACGGATGCAGCAGATCGCATCAGCTTGACCGTAGTGGCGCTGATTGGGCGTCACGTACTTGATGCCGCTATGGCGGTGCTCACTGTTGTACCAGTCAACAAAGCCATCGACCCAGACTTTTACTGAGAGCAGGTCTCGAAAACGCCGTAGCGGATAACTCTGGTGGTATTTCATAATGCGGAACCATGATTCAGCGTAGGCGTTGTCATTGCTTACGCGCGGCCTTGAGAACGACAGCGATACACCCATCTCAGCCATCTTTGCAGCCAACGTGAATGAGCGCATGGGGGCACCATTATCTGAGTGCAGGACAGCAGCTGTCTCCTTGCTGATCTCTTCATCGCGGCAGATGCGATCAAAGAATGCGCTGGCCAGCTCGCTGCATTCGCGTTCATGGGCTTCCACACCAAGGATGCGCCGGCTCCACACGTCTATCACCATGTAGAGATAATAGAATTGGCCTTTGATTGGTCCAGGCAATAGGGTAATATCCCAGGCCAGAACTTGATTAATACCTGTTGCCTCCAGCACGGGAACATTCCTCGGCTCCCGCGGCTGACGGCTTCTCCCGCGGTGGTTTAGTAGCCCTTCTTGCCGCATGATACGGTATATCGTTGACTCTGAACCAATATAAATTCTCTCCTCGGCAAGAATGGCGACAATCTGGTTAGGCGTAAGATCAGCAAATCGCGCATCGTTGATGATTGCGATCACGCGCTTCCTTTCTTCTTCCCCAAAACGCTGAACCACATGCCTTGTCGACCCCTTGCGGCAATCTTGGGTGAATCCCTGCGCTTTAAAGGCGATACCCCAACGCCGTAGCGTCCGTGAGCAGATGCCGATGAGCGCCGCTATGGCCTTGATTGACACTCCCCTTCTCTGGCCTTCATGGAGAAGCCTCAGAGCCTTCTGACGATCCTCGCTCATGATTAATTCTCCTCGTCTTGTGGCCAGAGGGCATCCCGCTTTTTTGCAATCAACAGCAGCGTTGCTGCCTCAGCAAGGGCCTTTTCCTTTTTCTGCAGGTCACGCTCTAGCCGCCGTATCTCGCGTGCTTGTTCTTGATTCTTCCGCTGGAGTTCTCGCTGGTCAGCCATGCTGGGAGCGCTATTGCCATTGGCATCCTCAGCTGCCTGGCGCCAACGGGACAGCTGTTTGGGGTACAGCCCCCGCTCCCGGCAGAAGGCACCCAAATCGGTCCCGCTAAGACCGGCCGCCTGGATTACGGCGGCCAGCTTGTCAGAGGCACTCCACTGTTCAGGTGCCTTGTTGGTGGCTGGCACCAGCTGTCCTTCCTGCTTCCAGCGATGCCGCCAGCTGTAGAGGGTACGGACATTAATCCCTGTGGAGCGAGCGATCTCAGCCACGCTCTCCCGACTGGGCGGGCTCATCCTCTGGCGGATCTCGGCCTGTAGCTCCGGGTCATAAGACGGTTTCATCAGTCATGGTTGGGCCCCCTGGTGGATGGGTCATACCAAGCGGACTTCTTTCCTGACGCAGGGGGACTCAAACCCCTACTGCAGGAGTACTGGTTTGACGCCCCTGAGGAAGCCGATCGCCAGGCCGCAGCGTTGCTGGAGGGGTGGTGAGCATCCCGGTTCGCAACATCTGGTGGCTGATGCTCTACGCCTCAGACCTGGGCAAGGCCGCCAATCCCGCCAAGCTCGCGTCAGAAGACCTTCCCGACGACATCCCGGACCTGGTGGCCGAGATCCTGGCCAGGGCAGTCGAACAACGGCAGCGCCGCCAACTCTCCACCTCTTTTTTACCAAGAGAAGCAGTGCTCACCCGTGTGCGGGGGCGCATCGATCACCTCACCACCAGCCGAAGACAACTGTTGGCCAAAGGGCAGGTGGCCTGCCGGTTCGAAGAGCTCTCGATCGACAGCCCCCGCAACCGCTACGTGCGCGCCGCCCTCGACACCGTTGGCAGGGTGGTCCGCAAGCCTGAGCTCGCTCACCGCTGCCGCGGTCTCGCCCATGGCCTGCGCCTGCAAGGAGTGGTGGGAGCACCACCAACGCGCCAGCAGATCAGCAACGAACGCTTTGGCCGACACGACCAGGCTGACCAGCCCATGCTCGCCGCTGCACGATTGGCGATGGATTTAGCCCTGCCCGCCGAGGAGGCCGGTCCGAATGCACTTCTCGATCCCCAGCGCTGCGTGCACTGGCTGCGGCGGCTCTACGAGAAAGCGATCGGTGGCTTCTACCGCCTCCACCTCGATGAAGTCCAGTGGCTGGTGAGCACCGGCAAGCCGCTCAGCTGGCCCATCGAAGCAGCCACACCCGGCATCGCCCAGGTGTTTCCGACCATGCGCACCGACATCGTGATCGACCGCCGCGATCAGCCCCACCGCCTGGTGATCGACACCAAGTTCACCAGCGTGCTCGGTCGCGGTTGGTACCGCGAGCAATCGCTACGGGCTGGATATGTCTACCAGCTCTATGCCTATCTGCGCTCCCAGGTGGGCCGTGGCGACCCCTGGGCCGATCAGGCCGCGGGGCTCCTTCTTCATCCCGCCATCCATGGCGACTTCGATGAATCCGTGGCGATCCAAGGACACCAGATGCGCTTCGCCACCGTTGACCTGGCTGGCAGCCACCAGCAGATCAAAGATCGTTTGTTGGGCTTGGTGCCCGGCCCAGCACCATGACTGGCAAACAAGCAAACGTTTCCGATGCGGTCGCTTCTCAGGCGGCCGGCGCAATCGCCCTGCAGATGCTTGAGGAGCGCGGCCGGGGGGCTGTTCTCGTGGGTGTGGCCCGGGTGGATGCGGCCCTGGAGCATCTGCTTCAGGCGGTGATGGCTCAGGCACCAGCCCGCGGCGATGGTCTATTTCTGCCTGATCGCCCCCTGGGTTCCATCGGCGCCAAGGTGGCCCTGGCCCGCCGGCTGGGATTGATCGAGGCCCCAGTGAAGAGAGCTCTCTCTGCCCTGCGCAAGCTGCGTAATGCCTTTGCCCATTCCGCTGAATCGGCGTCGCTGGCTGATCCTGCCCACAGCGCCCGTCTGG
>JBEIQU010000159.1:0-4540 GCA_040376355.1 Prochloraceae cyanobacterium
GATTGGGATTGCGTGGGCTGCTGAAGCTGTGGCTGCGGCGCACCGTCGCCACGATCGTGGCGGTGCGACCGGGCTCCAGGGCCGCGATGCGCACCAGGTTGGCGTAGTCGAGGTAATCGCGCGGGTAGTAGCGCACCAGATCACGGGCCAACCACAGATCCAGGGCCGCCAGCTTGGCGGCGCTCTTGGGGCCCACCCCGCGCACCTCCGCCAGGGGGGTGTCGGGCCGGATGCTCCGATCACCAGGGGGCTGACCTGCCGCGGTCGGCACCAGCTTCAGCCGCGGAGGGGCCACCGGTGCCGGCGGCTGCAGACTGCGCTGTAACTCATGCAGCTGTTGGCGGGTGCGCCGCACCAAGTGCTGGCGCTGGGCCAGCGGAAGGCTGGCGTAGCCGTCGAACTGCTCGGCTAGTTGGCTCAGCAGCTGGGCCTGGGGAGGCGAACACCCCTGGGGGGGCTGACGCAGTTCGCGGGCCACAAAGGCATGGAATGGCTCGCGGCGCCCCTGCAGATTGCCAAAGCCGCGCTCAGCCTCCAGTAGCAGCCCCTGCTGCAGCGGACGCAGCCAGGCCTCAACCGTCAGCGGGTTTCCGCCGGGGGGATCGGGGATGGGGCACTGTCCTGAAACCACTGCTGTTCGGCTTGAAGCGCCCGCAGCCGGCGCTGCCAGCCGCCATAGCGTTTGGCCATTGTGCGCAATGCGCGCCGGCGCTGCTCGAGTCGCTTGCGACAGCTGCGCAGCCGTGGCTGCTCGAATTCCAGATCACCACTGCGCAGCAGCAGCGCCAACACCTGCGTGGGCATGGCCTCGCCGAGGGCATGGCCCTCCGGTAAGGGAAGGGGGAGCCGCAGCAGATTGGCCGGCGCGGGCAGGGCCTCCAGCTGGCCGTCAAGCACCGCATCCAGCAACCCCATGGGCAACAGCCCCTGGGCCAGACCCACCCGCAACAGCTCCACATTCACCGCGTGGGAGAGGTTGCGCAGCCGGCGCCGCAGGGCGCGGTCCAGATGGGTCCACCAGCGCAGCTGCAGCAGCGGATCACGGGGCAGAACAGAGGCGGTCACCCGGGTGTCGGGCTCCGAGGGGGCCAGTGGATGCCCCGCGGCCTCGGCGGACTCCGCCGCTGCCTCGGTCTCCGCGGAGTCGCCCGATGCGGCGGTCGCCGGCGACGGATCCTGCAAATCCTGGGCGGCCAGCTGAAACAGCGATTGCATCAACGGCAGGCTGCTGGACTCATCGGCACGACCGCCGCGCTGGGGGGCCTCCGGCTCAGGGCGGGGCGGCATCAGGCCGGGCAACCCCGGCAGACCCTGGTCAAACAGGTCGGCGGCGAGGGGGAGATCCAGGCTCAGATGCACCGAGCGGTCTGCCGGAGCCTGATCGGAGGGAGCCTGCTCGGAGGGGGGCCGGGTGCGGCGCTGCGCACCGGCGCCATCGCTCCCATCCGCGGACTCTGAGGCTCCCTCCAACAACCGCTGCAACAAGCGCTGCTGGCTGAGCCGACGGCGACGGTGCTCGCGGCGCTGCTGCTGGGCCGCCAGCCCCATCAGCTGCTCCACGGTGAGCAGAGCATTGCAACGCAGCACCAGGGCGTCCAGGCGCCGCTGAAACGCTTGACGTCGCGGCGCCGGCAGCTGGCTGTAGCGCTCTGGGGCCAGCTGGGTGGCCAAATGGAAACAGGCCTGCTGCACGGCGTGCAACAGGCCTTCCCGCAACACCTGGAGGTACAGCGCCAGGTCGCGATAGAGCTCAGGGGCGAGCTGCTCCTGCTGCGCCAGCAACAGATCGAGTTGGCGCTGGGCCTCGTCGAGGGGCCGGGCGTTGGGATCCAAGGATCAGGGATGGGCGACGCAGGGCCGCATCAAGCGGCCTGCATGGCGGCCACCTCAGCGGCGAAGTCCATCTTCTCCACTTCGATGCCCTCACCCAGGTTGAAGCGCACGAAGCGACGCACCTGGATGTTCTCGCCCACCTTGCCGGCCACCTGCTTCACCATTTCTTCGACGGTCATGCCGCTGTCCTTGATGAAGGGCTGGTCCATCAGGGCCATCTCCTTGAGGCGCTTGCCGATGCGGCCGGCCACGATCTTCTCCTTCATGTCCTCCTTCTTGCCGGCGAGGTCATCGCGGCCCATTTCGATCTGCTTCTCGCGCTCCGCCACATCGGCGGGGATGTCGTTGACGTTGACGAAATCCACATTGGGGCAGGCAGCGATCTGCATCGCCACGTTGCGGATCAGCTCCTGGAAAATCTCGCCACGGGCGACGAAGTCGGTTTCGCAGTTGACCTCCACCAACACGCCCACCCGAGCACCGGTGTGGATGTAGCTGCCGATGGCACCCTCGGCGGCGGTGCGGCCGGACTTCTTCTCGGCGGAGGCGATGCCCTTCTGACGCAGCCACTCGACGGCTTTGTCCTTGTCGCCGTTGGTTTCAGCCAGGGCCTTCTTGCAGTCCATCATCCCTGCGCCGGTCATGTCGCGCAGTTCCTTGACGAGCTTGGCGGAGATCTCAGCCATGGGTTCTCAGGGGTAGGGGGTGGTGGGAGTGGTGTGGAGGGTTCAAACAGGCAGGAGCTCCCCCTCAGGGAAGCTCCAGAACCCTCGGTTGTCGGGGTGGGGGGTGTCGGCAGGCAGGTGCTCGGTCAAGACGACCTGCCCTGGGCTAGGGCCCTGAGGCCTCAGCCCTCCTCGTCGTCGTAGCCGCCGCGCTGATCACCGGCGCCATGGCGACCTTCGTTGATGGCATCCGCCAGACGGCCGAGCACCAGCTGCACCGAACGCACCGCGTCGTCGTTGCAGGGGATGGGCACGTCGCAGAGGTCGGGATCGCAGTTGGTGTCGAGCATCGACACCAAGGGGATATCGAGCTTGCGGGCTTCGAGCACGGCGTTGGTTTCCCGGCGCTGATCCACCAGCACCACCACATCGGGCAAACGGCGCATGTTCTTCAGACCGCCGAGGTACTTCTGCAGGCGCTCCAGCTCACGGCGCAGCACAGCTGCCTCTTTCTTGGGGCGCATGGCGATGGCGCCGGAGGATTCCATGCGCTCCAGGTCCTTGAGACGGTCGATGCGGGCGCGCATCGTGGTCCAGTTGGTGAGCATGCCCCCCAGCCAGCGCTGGTTGACGTAGGAGGCGCCGCAGCGGGTGGCCTCGAGGGCAATCACTTCGGAGGCCTGCTTCTTGGTGCCAACAAACAGGAAGCGCTTGCCGCTGCGTGCGGCACTGCGAACCCACTTGTAGGCGTTGTTCATGCAGACGGCGGTCTGCACGAGATCGATGATGTGGACTCCGTTGCGCGCGCAATAGATGTAGCGCGACATCTTGGGATTCCAGCGGCGGGTTTGGTGCCCAAAGTGGGCACCCGCCTCCATCATTTCGGCGAGGGTGACAACGGCCATGAGTTGAGTTGAGTTTCGGGTTTGCCTCCACCTGCCAGGGACCCGGTGCCATCAGGGGCAGCCACGGTCACCCGAAACGTGCAGGTGTGCGGTGTGAATGAACCTCGGCACCCTACCAAACAGCCCTGCTGGACTCAGCTCAGACCGGCGGCGCGGGCCTCGGCATACAGGGCTCTCACGCCGATGCGGTTGAGCGGCAGCCGCAGCAGTTCCATGGCCATCCCGGGCTTGCCATGGCGAATCAGCCAGGCCAGCAGCGGCTTGAGGCTGCGCTCATTCAACAGACCCCCGAGGGTGAGCACCTCCCAGAGCAGCTGATGCAGCAGGGTGAACTGAATGATGAAGCGCACCCGGCGCGTGGGGTGCTTGCGATAGAACACCAGGCCCATCTTGGCCCGCTGCCGCTCCACCTCGATCAGCCGGGGCACCTGGTCGAGGCTCAGGGCGGGATGCCAGTGATAGCCCACCGCCTCCGGGCAGCGCACCAGCACCACCCCCATGCGCCGCAACCGTTCCCCGAGTTCCAGGTCTTCCCAGCCGTAGAGGCGGAAGCGGGTGTCAAACAGGCCGCTCTCCTCCAGCACAGCGCGGTCGATCGCCACGTTGCCGGTGGCGAAGTAGGCCCAGGACAGATCGCGCAGCTTGTGGGGCTCGCTGGTGGGCTGTTCGAAATTGGCGGTGTTGATCACCGCGCCATAGGTGAAGCAGAGGCGGTCGCCGCGTTCCGCCCAGGTGTCCTGCAGGCGGCGGGCATGGCTGAGCAGAAAGTCTTCGGTGACCACCAAGTCACTGTCGATGAAGACGATCACATCGCCGCGGGCATGGTCCACGCCGCGGTTACGCCCTTCCGCCGGGCCGCCATGGTCCTGCTGAATCAGCCGCACATGGGGAAAACGCGCCGCCTCACGGCCCAGCCACGCCACCGTCTCGTCGGTGGATCCATCGTCCACCAGCACCACCTCATAGGCGCTGATCGGGGCCTCCAGGCGCTGCTGTTCCAACGCCTGCAGACATTTCTGCAGGATCGGCAGGCGGTTGTAGGTGGGGATGACGACGCTCAGGAACATGCAGGTGATCCGGTGGCGAGCTGGGGGCCAGGAGCAAAAAAGGGGGACCCCACAGGATCCCCCTCACGGC
>JBEIQU010000097.1:0-6294 GCA_040376355.1 Prochloraceae cyanobacterium
GATGAATTTGCCGCTGCCGGACCTGCACCAGTCGGTGCTGGGTTTCGGTGGGGCCGCCTCGATGGTGCATCCCGCTTCGGGCTACATGGTGGGGGGCCTGTTGCGGCGGGCGCCGGCGGTGGCCCAGGCGGTGGCGGCGGCCCTGGTGGATCCCCAGGCCTCCAGTGCCGCGGTGGCTGCCTGCGGCTGGCGGGCCCTCTGGCCCCGGGAGCTGCGGCGAAAACACGCCCTCTATCAATTCGGGCTGGAGAAGCTGATGCGCTTTCAGGAGGCCCAGCTGCGGGCGTTCTTCGCCACCTTCTTTGCCCTGCCGGATCCCCTGTGGATCGGCTTTCTGGCGAACACCCTCACCCTGCCGCAGCTGCTGCTGGCGATGCTGCAGCTGTTTGTGCGGGCCCCCTGGTCGGTCCGCTGGGGGTTGATCGGCATGCGGGGCCGCGAGTTGCGCCTGGGCCTGCGGTTGCTCTGGCCAGTGGGGGGCTGAGGGCGCAGGCCTAGGCCGTGGTAGCGCCGCTGCAGGAGCTGCCCTGGCCGGCGGTGCAGCCGTAGCAGTGGTTGCCCCAGCGGATGGCTCCACCGAGGAGCTGTGCGCCGCTGATCGTCGCGATGCTGGTGCCGTTGGCCAGCGGCAGCTCCAGCATCTGGTTGAAGTCGCAGTCGTAGAGCTGCCCGTTCGGTGCCACCGACAGGGTGTCGCGGCACATCAGTCCCTCGAGGGCTGCGGGGTTGAAGGCCCGCTCCAGCAGCGCCAGGTAGCAGTGCACATGGCCATCCCCCTGCAGCTGTTGCAGGAAGCGGGCGATCGGCATGTTGTTGAGCCCGATCAGCCGATCGAACTGCACCCCCGCCAGCTCCTGCAGCCGCTCGGCCCAGCGCCGTTGATCGCAGGTGGTGAGCTGTTGCAGCTGCGTGCCCGCCGGGTTGCTCATCAAGGTGAGCTGCCGGGTGGGATCGCCCTGGCCGTAGCCCAACTGGTTCAGGAGCCGCAGGGCCTCGATCGAGGCCCCCCAGGTGCCGTCGCCCCGCTGTGCATCGGTGGCCTCGGCCTCGGGCTGGGGCAGGCTGGCCACGATCTCCACGCCCTGCTCCGCCAGGAAAGGGGCTAGATCCTGGAGGGCCGGCAGCAGCAGCACCGTGAGGTTGCAGCGGTCGATCACCTGGCAGCCCTGCTGCCGGGCCGCCAGCACCAGCTCGCGGAAGCGCGGGTGCAGTTCGGGGGCGCCGCCGGTGAGATCCAACACCCCCGGTTGCAGGCGGGCGATGGCGGCGATGCACTGCTCCACCACGGCGTCCGGCATCAGGGTGTGCCCCTGATGGGGGCCCGCATCCACATGGCAGTGGCTGCAGCGCATGTTGCACAACCGGCCCAGGTTGAGTTGCAGCACCCGCAGGGGGCTGCGGGTGGGCGCGGTTTGGCCGCGGCTGGCCAGGCTGCGTTCAAACCCCTGCGGCGCCGGCAGGGCCCCTTCCAGCAGGTGCGTTTGCTGCTGGGGCGTCAGGGCCAGCGGCGGCGGCAGCGCCGTCATGGGGGTGGGGGCGGTGCCGGCAGGCGGGTCCAATCCGCCGCATTCAGCAACGGGAACAGGGCATCCTCCCGCCGCACCTCCTCCAGCCAGCCCTCCGGCAGTGGGGCGGTGCCGTCGATCGCCTCCAGCAGCCTCCAAAACCGCCCCAGGTGCCGTTGGATGCGCTCCCGGGCCAGATCCGTGGTGGTGCCCGCCCTCAGGATGAAGCTCCAGTCGGAGCTTTGGGCCAGCAACAGTTCGCGGCCGGCCTGATCCAGCAGCTCCCGGGCCGCTTCGCTGCCGACGCCGCGGCTCACCCGCTCCACCATCGCCCGGGAGGCGCGGTTCCACTCCGGGATCACCCAGGCATTGCTGTCGTTGAGCCAGTAGTTGTGGTAGCCCCCCTGTCCCCAGCTGGAGGGGGAGGGCTGGCACAGCTGCAGCGCATCGCCGCGGCTGAGGGTTTCCCGCAGGGTCACCAGTCCCACCCCCTGACTCGGCGCCTGGCGGAACAGGGCCCCCAGAAACTGCGGACCCTCGAACCACCAGTGGCCGAACAGCTCCGCATCGAAGGGAGCCACGAGCAGGGGCCGGCGATCCATGGCCCCCTCCAGACGCTGCAGGTGACGGGCCCGCCCCTGCAGGAAGTGCACGGCATCGCGCTGCACGCAGCGCTGGGCTTCGCCCGGCTCGTAGGGCTGCTTGGCGTCGAGGCTGCAGTCGCGGCCCGACACCCGGTGCAGCTTCAGCCCCAGGGGGCGTGGGCAGGGGATGCCGCGCTGCTCGAGCTCTTCGGCGGGCAGATCCCAGCCCAGGTCGCGGTGGAATTCGCGGTAGCTGGGGTCGCCGGGGTAGCCGTCGCGGGCACTCCACACCGGCAGGGTGGATTCGCTGTCGCGGCCGAAGAAGGCCATGCCCGCCGGGGTGCACACGGGGGCATACACGCCGTAGCGAGGCCGGGGCTGGCCGTGCAGCAGGCCATGGGCGTCGAGGATGGCGTAGCGCAGGCCGCAGCTCACCAGCAGCCGATCCAGCCCTTCGTAGAAGGCGCACTCCGGCAGCCAGATGCCCTGGGGGCGCACCCCCAACAGCCGTTGGTGTTCCCGCACCGCCGTGAGCAGCTGGGCCCGCACCGCCTCCGGGCTATCCCGCAGCAGCGGCAGGTAGCCGTGGGTGGCGGCGCAGGTGAGCAGATCCAGCACCCCCGCCTGCTGCAGCCGCTGGAAGCGCGGCAGCAGATCGCCACCGCACAGCTGCCAGGCGTGGCTGGCGCGGCCGAGCAGTTGGGCCACGTTGGCGGCGGCGGCGGTATGCCCCGCCGGCGCTTGATGCAAGAGCTCCTGCCGCACCGCCAGCCAGGGGCCGAAGCGCGCGCTCAGCTCCGTGTTGCTGAGCAGGGAGAGCAGGGTGGGCGAGAGCCCCATGCTCAGCCGCGGCCGCTGCAACGGGTCGGCCGCAGCGCTTTCCAGCACCTCCAGCAGGGGCAGATAGCACTCGAGCAGGGCCTGGAAGTACCAGTCCTCCTCCAGGGAGCCGGGCTCACTGGAGTGCACGTAAGGGAGGTGCGCGTGCAGGACCAGCGCCAGGTCGCCGGTGGCCAAGGGCTCGGCTCGCAGTGGAGCGACTCTAGGCGCAGCTTCTAGGCTCGGGCCAACGGGAGCGAGGCGATGGAGCTGGCACTGGCGGTGGACGGCCACAGCATGTTTTACGTGCAGCAAAAGCTGGGCTGGTTCTTTGATCCGCGCCGGCTGCTCGCCCATGCGGCCTCCCGGCCCGGTGCCGACATCGCCGGTGCCTTCTGGTACACCGGCCTCAAGGACCCCACCGACCAGCGGCCCTTCCGCGATGCCCTCACCAGCCTGGGGTACACGGTTCGGGCCAAGCCGCTACGGGAGTTCGGTCCGGATCCGGATCAGCGCCAGTACGGCCGGGCCAATCTCGATGTGGAGATCGCCATCGACCTGCTGGCCATCGCCCATCGCATGGATGAGCTGTGGCTGCTCAGCGGCAGTCGCGATCTGGAGCGCCTGCTGGAGGTGCTGCGCATCAAGGGGGTGAAGGTGGTGCTGATGAGCACCGATGGGATGGTGCCGCGGGAGCTGCGCAATGCCGCCGACCGCTTTGTCGACCTCAACGACCTGCGGCCCGCCCTGGAGAAGGCCGACGGCCAGACCCAGCCTTAGACTGGCCCTAACTCATAACCACTCCGCGTTGAACTCGCCATGGCCCGCGACCCCGGCCGGGTACTGATCTTTGACACCACCCTGCGCGATGGGGAGCAATCCCCTGGCGCCAGCCTCAACCTGGAGGAGAAGCTGGCGATCGCCCAGCAGCTGGCGCGCCTGGGGGTGGACATCATCGAGGCCGGGTTCCCCTTCGCCAGTCCGGGGGATTTCAACGCCGTGCAGCGCATCGCCGCCAGCGTGGGCAGCGCCGATGGTCCGGTGATCTGCGGCTTGGCCCGGGCGGCCCGGGGCGACATCAAGGCCTGTGCCGAGGCGGTGGAGCCCGCCGCCCGCAAGCGCATCCACACCTTCATCGCCACCAGCGACATCCACCTGGAGCACAAGCTGCGCAAGAGCCGCGCCGAGGTGCTGCAGATCGCCGGCGAGATGGTGGCCTACGCCCGTTCCCTGGTGGAGGACGTGGAGTTCTCCTGTGAGGACGCCGGTCGCTCCGACCCGGAGTTCATGTATCAGGTGATCGAAGCGGCCATCGCCGCCGGGGCCACCACCATCAACATCCCCGACACGGTGGGCTACACCACCCCAGCGGAATTCGGCGCCCTGATCGAGGGCATCAATCGCCATGTGCCGAACATCGACCAGGCGGTGATCTCCGTCCACGGCCACAACGACCTGGGCCTGGCGGTGGCCAATTTCCTCGAGGCGGTGAAGAACGGCGCCCGCCAGTTGGAGTGCACCATCAATGGCATCGGTGAGCGGGCCGGCAACGCCTCCCTCGAGGAGCTGGTGATGGCCCTGCATGTGCGCCGCAGCTACTTCAACCCCTTCCTGGGGCGGCCCGCCGACAGCACCGAGCCGCTCACCGGCGTGCGCACTGAGGAGATCTACAAAACCTCCCGTCTGGTGAGCAACCTCACGGGCATGGCCGTGCAGCCCAACAAGGCGATCGTGGGGGCCAATGCCTTTGCCCACGAGAGCGGCATCCACCAGGACGGTGTGCTCAAGAACCGCCTCACCTACGAGATCATCGACGCCCGCACCATCGGCCTGGCGGACAACCGCATCTCCTTGGGCAAGTTGAGCGGCCGCAGCGCCTTCCGGGCGCGGTTGGAGGAGCTGGGCTACACCCTCGAGCGCGACGACCTCGATGACGCCTTCGCCCGCTTCAAGGAGCTGGCGGACCGCAAGCGGGAGATCTCCGATCGTGATCTGGAGGCGATCGTGAGTGAGCAGGTGCAGCAGCAGGCCCAGGCCCGCTACAGCCTCAAGCTGGTGCAGGTGAGCACCGGCACCAACCTGCAGCCCACCGCCACCGTCACCCTGTTGAACAGCGATGGGGCCGAACTCACCCAGGCCTCCATCGGCACCGGTCCGGTGGATGCGGTCTGCCAGGCCCTCAACCAGCTGGCGCGGGTGCCCAACGAGCTGGTGGAGTTCTCGGTGAAGTCGGTGACGGAAGGCATCGATGCCATGGGGGAGGTCACCATTCGCCTGCGGGCCGATGGGGTGCTGTATTCCGGCCATGCGGCGGACACCGACATCGTGGTGGCCGCGGCCCAGGCGTTCGTGAACGCCCTCAATCGCCTGGTGGCTGGCAGCCAGCGTTCCCCCCTGCACCCCCAGAAGGCGCCGTTGCCGGTGGGGGATCTGGCCCCGGCCGATCGCCCCCGGCTCTGATGGCTGAGCTGATCAGTGGCCGATCCCGCAGCCTGGCCGCCAGTGCGTTGCAGCTGGCGGCGCTGCTGTTGATCGCCCTGGCGATGTTGGTGCCGCTGTTCTGGCTGGTGAGCACCTCGCTGAAAGGGCCCGCCGAGGACATCTTCACAATGCCGCCGGCGCTGTTGCCGAGCCAACCGAGCCTGGATGCCTACCGGCGGTTGTTCAACGACAACCCGATGGTGGCGTACCTGCTCAACAGCACGGTGGTCAGTGGCCTGGCGGTGCTGGCCAATCTGCTGTTCTGCTCCCTGGCGGCCTATCCCCTGGCCCGCATGCGGTTTGCAGGGCGTGGGCTGGTGCTGGCCCTGGTGGTGGCCACCATCCTGATTCCGTTTCAGGTGGTGATGATTCCGCTGTATCTGCTGATGGTGCAGTTGGGCCTGCGCAACACGCTCTGGGCGCTGATCATTCCCCAGGCCGCCACCGCCTTCGGCATTTTTCTGCTGCGCCAGAGCTTCGCCGGGGTGCCGGTGGAACTGGAGGAGGCGGCGCGCATCGACGGCTGCACCCCCGTGGGCGAATGGTGGAACGTGATGATCCCAGCGGCCCGGGCCGATCTGATCACCCTGGCGATGTTCGTGTTCATCGGCACCTGGAGTGATTTCCTCTGGCCCCTGGTGATCCTCGACGACCCCAAGCTCTACACCCTGCCCCTGGGCTTGCAGCAGCTGGCCAGCAGCTTTGCCCTCGACTGGCGGCTCGTGGCCGCCGGGGCGGTGGTGTCGATCCTGCCGGTGCTGCTGCTGTTCATCGGCCTGCAGCGCTACATCCTGCCCAGCGCCAGTGGGGATGCGGTGAAGGGCTAGCGCGGGATCGCGCTACGGAGCTGTGCTGAGGGCCAGCAGCCCTCCGCACAACCGCTCCAGGGCCTCCGCCAGATCCGC
>JBEIQU010000132.1:0-5064 GCA_040376355.1 Prochloraceae cyanobacterium
CTCGTTGGGGTCGCTCTTGCTCATCTTGCTGCGGCCGTCGGTGAGGCTCATCACCCGGGCCCCCTCCCTGAGGATCAGTGGTTCGGGCACCTTCAGCACCGGGATCGGCTCCCCCTCCGCATCCCGGGGGGCGAAGCGGGCGTTGATGCGCTGCTGGGCGATGTCGCGGGCCAGCTCCAGGTGCTGCTTCTGGTCCTCCCCCACCGGCACCAGGTCGGCGTCATAGAGAAGGATGTCGGCGGCCATCAGTACGGGGTAGTCGAGCAGGCCCACCGACACCTGGTCGCCCTGCTTCACGGCCTTCTCCTTGAACTGGATCATCCGCTCCAGCCAGTTGAGGGGGGTGACGCAGTTGAGCAGCCAGCACAGCTCGCTGTGGGCGGCCACGTGGCTTTGCACGAACACCGTGGCTTTGGCCGGATCGATGCCACAGGCCAGGTAGAGGGCGGCGGTGCTGCGGGTGTCGGCCGCCAGGCGCTCCGGGTCGTGGGGCACGGTGATGGCGTGCAGATCCACCACGCAGAAGAACGTGTCGTGGCTGTCCTGCAGATCAACCCAGTTGCGGATGGCCCCCAGCCAGTTGCCCAGGTGCAGGGATCCGGTGGGCTGAACCCCTGAAAGAACCCTGGCGCGTGGCATTCGGACCGCTGATGGCTGGGCGGATTCTGCCTGCCGCCCAGCCGGGGCGGGCCTCAGGCCTCGGGGCTGGGCTCGGGCGCGGCTTCGGTGGCGGTCTCAGGGGCGGCTTCTGTGGCAGGTTCGGTGGCGACCTCAGCGGTGACCTCGCTGTCGAGTTCAGCCGCCTCGATGGCCTCAACCGGCTCAGCGGCGGGTTCGGGCTCGGGCTCGGGTGCGGGGGCTGCGGGGCGTGCCGGGCGGGCGAAGGGGTTGGGGCGGTTGTTGGCGGGGCGCTCACCGCGCTCGGGGCGGGGGCCGCGGCGATCACCGCCGTCGCCGCCGCCCCCGGGGCGGCTGCCGGCGTTGGCGCGGTGCTGGGCCACCACGTCGTCGAGCTTGCCCTCCTCGAGCAGCTGGGCCACGGTGCGGATCGAGAGGCCCAGGGCGGCCACGGTGGAACGCAGGCCGAAGGCCTCCTGCACGGCGCGGGCCGAGCGCATCTCGTTGTCGCTCAGGCGGATGCGGAAGCCACCGGCATCGCGGTTGCCGCCTTCACGGTTGCCGCCTTCGCGGTTGCCACCCTCACGGGGGCCGCGCTAACCGCGCGGAAAGCTGTTCTGGCGATCACCGTCGGCCATGGCCGCACACCCTGTTGATGTCAGGGGCAAGTGTGCCCTACGGGCTGAGCGCCGGGCCAGCACCACAGGAGCTGGTGCGCATCGCCGCTGCCCTCCCGCGCCAGCACCAGCAGCGGAATCGGTCTGGGGCCCGGTTGCTCGAGCTGGCGGCGGTACTGCTCCACCAGGTGCAGGTAACGCTCCAGGGTCCAGCCGTGGTTGCCCTGTTCCTGGGCACTCCAGAAGCGCCGCAGGGCCTCTGTGCAGGCCTCGCGGCCGAATTCCTGCCAGCAGCGCTCCTGGGCCTCCAGCCCATCGAGGCCATCGGCCCGCAGTTGGCGGAACAGGCTCAATTCCGGTGCATCGGCGCTGCTGTCGGGGGGGAGCATCCGCGCCAGTTGGGCGATCGGGGCCACCGACATGCGCAGCCAACAGCGCTCCAGCAGCAGCACCGGCAGGGCGCCATGCCAGCCCGGCTGCTCCTGCTGCTGCTCCAGCAGCCGCTCGACGCGGCGCCGCAGCCGCGGGGTGAGCTGCTGCTGCCAGGGGGCCAGGGCGGCGGGGGATTCAGCCATGGGCCCCCCGGAACGTGATGTCGGCGATGGCGTATTCCCGCGGCTCCAGATGAATGGTGCAGCGCACGGGGCCGAAGCGTTGCTCCAGGTGGTCCTCCACCAACTCGGTGATGCGGTGGGCGGTGGGCAGGTCGTCGGCGTCCACCACCATGTGCAGCTCGATGAACACCCGCTGGCCGAGCACGCCGCGGCTGGCGATGTCGTGCACGTTGAGCACCCCCGGTACCCCGGTGGCCACCTCGTGGATGGCCTCCGGGGCGATGGCGATCTGGTCCACCAGCCAGGGCATGTTGCTGCGCAGCACCTGCCAGCACACCCGCGCCAGCAGCAGGCAGAGGGGGATCGCCAGGGCCACGTCCAGCCAGTTCTGGCCGAGCCACACGGCGCCGGCCAGGCCCACCAGCACCACCACGGTGGTCCAGATGTCACTGGTGGTGTGCTTTGCGTCCGCCAGCAGCAGCTGGCTGCCCAGGCGTTTGCCCTCGCTGCGTTCGTAGCCCGCCAGCAGCAGGTTGCAGCCCAGCACGATCAACAGCAGCACCAGGTCGTGGCCATCGAGGCGCAGGGGCCTGAGGCCGCTGGCGATGCGCTCGATCGCCGTGCGCAGGATTTCCAGGGCGGTGAACAGGATGAAGCCAGCGATGGCCAGGGCTCCGAGGGCCTCGTATTTGTCGTGGCCGTAGGGGTGGTCGCGGTCGGGGGTGGGGTCGGAGAGGTTGTTGGTGATCAGCCCCAGCAGGCTGGAGAGGCCATCGGTGGCGCTGTGCATGGCATCGGCCAGCACCGCCAGCGATCCGGTGAGCAGGCCGATCACCAGCTTCAGCAGGCTCACGGCCACGTTCACCGCCAGGGCCACCAGCAGCACCCGTTGCACGGCGGCGCGGTTGTCCGTCCGCGCTCCATCCGCCGCCATCGCCGCCCCGCCGCGGGCCTTGCGCCTGAGGACAACTCCCATGGCCGCTGCGGCGTCATGTGTACGCCAACGTTATTGGGTCTGTGCAGGGCCCACCAGCTGAGCTAAACCAGCTGCACGTCAGACCGGCCCCTTCGCCGGAGCCCGTCGTCCGTGCCTGAGCCGGCTTCCCCCGCATCCCCCCTCACCGGCACGGCCCTGGCTCTGCTGAAACCGCTGCGGCGCCACTGGCCCGTGGGGCTGAGTGTCGGCGGTGGGCTGCTGCTGCTGGAAACGGCCCACGGGCCGTTGTCGTCGCTGCTGAGCCTCAGTGCCGCGGCCGCCGGCCTGTGGCTGCTCAGTGGGCGGCTGCGACCGCGGGCTCTGCAGCTGCCCACCAGCGTGGCCGGATGGTTTGAGCGCTGCGAGGCGGTGCTAGCCAGTTTCGAGCGGCTGCAGGGCGGAGCCGACGCCGCTTTTCGGCCCCAGCAGCAGCGCCGGCGGCACCAACTGCAGCAGCTGAAGGAGCGGGCCGGCCAGGGGACGCTGCAGTGGGCTCTGGTGGGCACCAGCCCCTGGAGCGAGGAGCTGCAGGGGCTGCTGCTGGCGGCCGTGCAGTCGCCCGTTCCTCTGCAGCTGCTGCGCAGCCATCCGCTGCCGTTGGGGCCTGGGCGTTGGAGCTGGCCGGAGGCCTTCCGCCGCTGTGATGCGGTGCTGTATCGCCTGGAGCTGCCGCTCAAGGCGTCCGATCTGCGCTGGCTGGAGGCGCTGCCCGAGGGGCAGCCGGTGCGGCTGCTGGTGGACCGGCCGGCCCAGGACGATTGGGCGCAGTGGCAGCAGCAGTTGCAGCAGCAACTGCCGTCACGGTTGGGGGAGCACTGCTGGCCCTGGTCCCCCGAGGGGGAGGATCTGGCCGCCGATCTGGCCCCGCTGAACGGCTGGTGGAGCGCGGCGGCGCCGGAGCTGCAGCAGCACACCCAGCGCCGCTGCCTCGAGGAGCTGCACGGCCAATGGCAGGGAGAGCTGGAGAGCCTGCGGCGCCAGCACTGGCAGCGGCTGCTGCAACGCACCCAGTGGACCGTGGCCGCCGGTGTGGTGGTGGCGCCATTGCCCAGCCTGGATCTGCTGGTGCTGGCAGCAGCCAATGGTCTGATGCTGCAGGAGATGGCCCAGCTGTGGGAGTGCCCCTGGACCCTGGAGCAGCTGCAGGCGGCGGCCATGGAGCTGGCCCGGGCCGCCCTCACCCAGGGGGTGGTGGAGTGGAGCAGCCAGACCCTGGCCTCCGTGGTGAAGCTGCATGGGGCCACCTGGCTGGTGGGTGGGGCCCTGCAGGCCCTCAGCGCCGCCTATCTCACCCGGGTGGTGGGGCGGGCCATGGCTGATTACCTGGCCTTGGCGGCCGGGGTGCCGGAGGCGGACCTGCAGGCCCTGCTGCAGCGCCAGGCGCCGCTGCTGGTGGCCCAAGCGGCTGAGGCGGAAAAGCTCAATTGGGGCGCCTTTCTGCAGCAGGGGCGACAGTGGCTTCAACAGCAGTCCGGCGGGGCCAATGCCATCGCCTCGCTTTAAACAACTTCATGAACTTGTCTGAGGTTGGCTGAACTTAAGAAACGCTTCTGGGAATGCTGGGCGCCTCTCCGTAGCGTTGGCAGGCCACGTTTGTGGCATCCGCACTGTTCCGACTTCGTTTGAAGTCATTCCTGCCATGACCACTGCCCTTCGCAGCGGCCGTTCCAGCACCTGGTCTCAGTTTTGTAACTGGGTCACCAGCACCGACAACCGCATTTATGTGGGTTGGTTCGGTGTGCTGATGCTGCCCTGCCTGCTGTCGGCCACCATCTGCTTCATCGTTGCGTTCATCGCAGCACCCCCCGTCGACATCGACGGTATCCGTGAGCCCGTTGCCGGCTCCGTCCTCTACCGCAACAACATTATTACCGGCGCTGTGATCCCCAGCAGCAACGCCATCGGTCTGCACTTCTATCCGATCTGGGAAGCCGCCAGCCTCGATGAGTGGCTGTACAACGGCGGCCCGTATCAGCTGGTGGTGTTCCACTTCCTGATCGGCATTTCGGCCTACATGGGCCGCCAGTGGGAGCTCAGCTACCGCCTCGGCATGCGCCCCTGGATCTGCGTGGCCTACAGCGCTCCGCTGTCGGCGGCCTTCGCCGTGTTCCTGATCTATCCCTTCGGTCAGGGCTCGTTCTCGGACGGCATGCCCCTCGGTATCTCCGGCACCTTCAACTTCATGTTGGTGTTCCAGGCCGAGCACAACATCCTGATGCACCCCTTCCACATGCTGGGTGTGGCCGGTGTGTTCGGCGGCAGCCTGTTCTCCGCCATGCACGGCTCCCTGGTGACCTCC
>JBEIQU010000004.1:0-19075 GCA_040376355.1 Prochloraceae cyanobacterium
GCTGGTCCCCGTCCGCCAGCAGTAGCTGGGTGAGCCCCTGGTAGGAGAAGCCGTAGCTGCCGATGCGGCCGTTACACCAGCCCTGTCGCCGCAGCCAGGCCAGGGTGTTGGAGCCATCCGCCGCCTCCTGGGCGAAGCCGCTGAAGGTTCCTTCCGAGTCGCCGCGGCCGCGCACGTCCTGCACCACCACCGCGTAGCCGTGGTCGGCGTACCAGCGCGGGTGGGCGTAGGTGACCGTGGAGGCGATGGCCCTCCCGTAGGGCTGGCGCATCAGCAGCACCGGCCAGGGACCCTCCCCCGCTGGGGTCCAAATGCGGCTACACAGCCGCACGCCATCGGCCATCTCCTGCCAGGCGTCGCTGAGCCTCGGCGCCGCCGGGGCGTTCACCTCAGCGCACGTCGGGGCAGTAGAGCCCCACCACATAGGTGGACAGGATCTCGGCGTCAGTGCTGTTGAGCCCCTGCTGGGCCCCCACCTGGGCCACGGCCTGGGGGGAGGTGTAGGAGAGGCCCTTGGCGTTGAGCTCCTTGAGTTCGGTGCAGATGGCGCGGGCCCGTTGCGGGTTGCGCTTCACCGAATCCAGCAGCGGTGAATTGGCCAGGGCTGGACCTCCTGCCAGGGCGGCCAGCAGCATCCCCAGGGCCGGTGCCAGCAGGGCCCAGGCCGGCTGAGCCGGGTGCCGCGGTGGCTGGTGGGGGAGTGTCGGCGTCAGAGCCATGGTTCCATTTCAGAGCTGCGGCCTGCGGCTGCCTGGGGGTGGGGGTCAGTTCGCGGAGCGACTGGAGCGGGCCTGGGCCCGTTGAATCCAGCGGCGCACGGTGGCGGCATCCACCCGCGGCGGCGCCATGCCCAGCAGGGAGCGCTCCAAGCGTCCCAACTGGGTGATCAGCTGCTGCGGCGAGGCGGCCGCCAGCCCCTGGCTGCTGGCAATGCCGGCGTAGAGCAGCAGTGCCGCCTCATGGGGTTCCAGCTCCAGATCTGTGATCAGCTGGGCCTGACCCCGCAGCTTGCGCAGCTGCCGCTCCAGGGCGTCGCCGGCGCTGGCCAGCTGCCGCAGCTCCGCATCCGTGAGGGCCGCCAGCTCAGCCCAGCTGCCGATGCCGCGGCGCTGCAGCTGGGCCTGTTCCCGCTGGAACGGGCGGGGTAACGGATACAGCGGTGGCGCCGACACTCAGGGCAGCAGGGTCACCTGGCCATCCGCCAGATTGCGCCGGGCCGCCGCCAGGATCACGGGCCGGTCGGTGCCTGTGGCACTGGGCTCCACCCGCCGCAGGCGCACCTCCACCTCCGTGGCATTGCGGCCGCTGCCGCGCAGATTGCGGGCCACCTGCTCCACGCTGGGGCCGTAGCTGGCGGGATCCATGGTTGCGGGGGCGGCGGCCACCACCAGATCGGCACCGTTGTCGAACACCACGGGCACACTCACCGCCCCCTCCACCTGGATCCGCGGGGCGTAGCTCACGGCGAAGGCCAGGCAGGACAGCGACAGCAGCACCGTGAAGCTGGTGACCCCCACGAGGCGGAAGCGGATGCCCCAGCGGGCCACGAAGCCCACCACCGTGAGCAGCAGCAGCACCCCCCCGGCTATGCCCAGCCACTCGCCGGCGGTGAGCAGCAGCGGATCAGCACGCATGGGGGATCGGCGAGACCGGAGAACACCTTTATATTGCGGCCTGCTCAGCCGCTGAGAGCCACGGGCCGCCCGAGCCTCCGACCGCGTCGCCGCTCCGGTCGCCCAGGGGGCGTCCCCCAGCCGGTGGCGCTGTTGGCGGGAGTCTCTGTGGCCGGCGTGGCCGTCGGCCTCGGGGCCGGCTGGCTGGCGCTCGACCGCCTGGCGCAGCGGATCTACGGGCAGCAGAAGCCCCGGCTGGAGCGCCAGCTGGGCCGGATCATGGGCCACCCGCTGCAGCTGGGTCCTTACCGCGGCCTCAAGCCCTTCGGCATCGGCTTCCAGGTGGGGCCGAGCCGCTTCCTCCCCGGCGTGGATAACCCCTCCACGGTGCAGGCCCAGGGGCTGGCCCTGGGGGTGGATCCGCTGCGCAGCCTCTGGCAGCGGGCGCTGGTGCTGGAGCTGGAGCTGCAGCGGCCAGAGGCCGAGCTGCGGGCCAACCGCCGCGGCAGTTACTGGGAGTTCCCAGCGCAGAAGCCGGGGCTGGCGCCGCCGCGGCTGGGGCTGCGCATCCGTCTGGCGGATCCTGCCCGGGTGCGCCTGTTCACCGCAGCCACCAGGCTGCAGCCGCTGGCGATGGGGCTGCAGGGCAGCAGTGAGCTGCAGTTGTGGCAGCGCCAGATCGCCTGGAGTGGGCAGCTGGAACCGGCGGATGGCGGCCACCTGCGCTTCGGTGGCCGGCTGCAGTGGCGCCAGCGCAGCCTGGAGCTGCAGCTGCAGCCCAGCCGGTTGCCGCTGGAGCCGGCCCTGGCCCTGTTGCCAGCCGGCCTGCAGCAGCAGCTGGTCGGGCGGTTGCGGGGCACGCTGCAGGGCAGCCTGGAGCTGCAGCGGCGCCCCGGCGGCAACGGTTGCCGCGGCAACCTCCAATTGCAGGGTTGGCAGTGGCGGCTGCCCGGTCTGCCCCAGCCCCTCCGTGGGGATCCGCTGGCGCTGCGCTGCAGCTCCCAGGGGTTGGCGCTGCAGCCGGCGGCGCTGCGCATGGCCGCCTGGCGCGGAACCCTCTCCGGCCAGCTGCAGCTGGCGGCCCGCCGCGCCCATCCCCCCGGCGGCTGGCTGCAGCTGCGGCTCCAGGCCCGCGACGCCAAGGCCAACGCACAGCTCATGGCCCGCCTGACGGGGCCCTGGCGCCGCCCTGATCTGCAGCTGCAGGCCAGCCTGCGGGGCGTCCAGTTGCAGGCCCGGGTGGCCATCCGCAACCGGCCGGCCCTGCGGGTGCTGGTGCCCAGCCTGCAGCTGCGCCACCGGGAGGCGGTGCTGCAGGCCCGCGGCGAGCTCTGGCCACGGCTGGATCTACGCAGCCAGAGCCTGCAGCTGGTGCGCGGGCTCCCGCCTCAGCTGGCCCCGCTGCTGGGGCCCCGTCCCGAGCTGCAGGCCCAGCTGCGCCAGCAGGGCCCGTGGACAGGCCTGCGGCTGCAGCTGGATCTGCGCCAGCGCCGCAACCCCCTGCTGGGGGACCTGGTGGCGCGGCTGCTGTGGCGGCCCGGCCAGCTCGAGCTGCAGGAGCTCGACTCGGAGCGGCTCAGCGCTAGCGGCCGGCTGCCCCTGGGGGCCCGTGGCGGCCCGCTGCAGCTGCGCTTTGATCTGCGCCGCTTCCCCCTGGAGCGCCTCAGTGCCCTGGTGGGCACGCGGCTGCGGGGGGAGCTGGATGCCTGGGGGGATCTGCAGGGCCCCCTGCAGCGGCTGCGCTCCGATCTGCAGCTGCTGGTGCGCGATCCCGGCGCGGGTCCCCTGTGGTTACGGGAAAGCTGGAGCGGTGAGCTACGGGGCGGTCTCGGCGCCGATGCGCGCCTGCGGATGCATCCCCTGACGCCGGCGCCGGCGGGGCTGCTGCAGGCGCGGCTTGACCGCCGCGGCTTCCCCACCCAGGCGGTGCTGCAACGGGGCCGGGGCACGCTGCAGCTGAGCGGCAGCCCGCGGCGCTACCGCTGGAGCGGCCAGGGCTTCCCCCTGGCCGGGCTGCAGCTGGCCCTGGGGCCGCGGCAGGTGTTCCGGCCCCTGCAGGGCGACCTCAGCGGTGCCGGCCAGCTGGAGCTGCAGCCCCTGGCCATGGCCGGCAGCGTGCGCATCGCCGGCCCCCAGGTGCTGGGGGTGTATGGCCGCAGTCTCAGCGCCAGCGGCAGCCTGCGGAACCGGCGGCTGGAGCTGCAGGGGCGCTGGGCCGATGGCCGCCAGGCGGCGGTGGGGTTCCGGGCCCGCACCGAACCCAGTGGCGCCCTCTGGACCCGCTTTGAAGCCCGCCAGCTGGGGGGGACCGCCCTGCGGCAGCTGTTGGCAGCCTGGCCCCTGTGGAACGGGGCCCCCACCCTGCCCAGTGGCCGTGCCGCCGACCTGGGCCCGCTGGATACGGGCACCCTGGGGCTGGATCTGTCCCGCCAGCTGGCGGCCCTGCGGCAGGCCCGCTCCGACCTGGCGCTGGCCAACCAACCCGTGACCGCGGCGGCGGCGGCGCCGCTTAACCCGGCGGACCTGGAGGCGGTGCTCGATGCCGACCTCACCCTCGTCGGCAGCCGCAACGACCAGCTGTACATCGATCTGCGCAGCCGCGGTCACCTGTGGCTGCGGGGCGACGACGCGGATCTCGCCTTGAGCAAGGAACCGGTGCTGGTGCGCCTGCAGGGGCCCCTCAACCGCAGCGGCAGCTTCAGCATTCAGTACCTGCCCCTGGCGCTGATGGCCCTGGTGGCGCCGGTGCCGGAGGGGCTGCGCGGCTCGCTGTCGGTGCAGGGGCGCTACGGCCTGGGGGGACGGCGACGGCCACCGCAGCTGGAGCTGGAGCTGGCCCTGCAGGATGCCGGCCTGCAGGACCGCCCGCTGCAGCTGGATCGCGGCCGCATCGCCCTGGACAACAACCGGCTGCGGCTCGACTGGGCCCTGCGCAGTGGTGGCGCCAGCAACAGCATCGACCTCCGGGGGGTGATTCCCCTGCAGGACTCCGCCGACGGCCTGGAGCTGCGGCTGGCCAGCCGCGGCGATGGCCTGCGCTTCCTGTCGGTGCTAGGGGGGCCGGGGCTGGACTGGCGCCAGGGCAGCGCCGACCTGCAGTTGCTGGTGCGGGGCTCGCGGCTGGCGCCGGTGGCCAACGGCTTCCTGCGCTTCCGCGAGGGGGAGCTGCTGCTGGCGGGCCAGCTGCTGCGCGACCTCGACGCCGTGGTGCTGTTCGACTTCACCGAGCTGGAGGTGCAGCAGCTCAGTGCCCGGGTGGGCCAGGCCGGACAGGTCCGCGGCAGCGGTCACCTGGGGCTGGTGACCTCCGTGCCCCAGTCGCCACGGCAGCTGAAGCTCTCGCTCCAGAAGGTGCCGATCACCGCTCCGCGGCTGAAGACCCAGGTGGATGGGGAGGTGCTGGTGGGGGGATCCCTACGGCGGCCCGAGCTTGGCGGCGAACTGCAGCTCAGCCGCGGCAGCATCGACATCAACCCCAGCGGCCTGGCCACCCCCGCCGCCCCGACCCGGCCGGTGAGCCTGCGGCAACTGGCGGAGGCGGACTGGGACTTCCGCCAGCCGCTGCTGGTGATGGGGCAGCAGCTGGAGAGCGCCGCCAGCCAGGACCTGCGCCGCTACTTACCGAAGCTGTCGTCGGTTCAGCTCAATGGCCTGCGGCTGCGGCTCGGCCCCGACCTGCGCATCGCGGTTCCCAACGTGCTCAACTTCAACACCGCCGGGGTGCTCACCCTGCGGGGTCCGCTGGATCCCGACATCCGCATCAGCGGAGTGGTGCGGCTGCTGAAGGGTCAGGTGGGCCTGTTCATCACCCCCTTCCGGCTCGACCCCGACGCCCCCAACGTGGCGGTGTTCACCCCCGGCCTGGGGCTGATTCCCTACGTGGACATCGCCCTGCGCACCAGCGTGGCGGACAGCCCCGTGGGCGCGACCCCCTCCGGCGCCACCCTCAGCACCTCCACCATCTACGACTGGAACAACGCCACCCAGGGCCCCAGCCGCTCCCTGGAGCAGCTGCGGCTGGTGAAGGTGAAGCTGCAGGCCACCGGCCCGGCGGACCGGCTGATGGAGAACATCACCCTCACCAGCACGCCGCCGCTGCCCAAGGAGCGGCTGCTGGCGCTGATCGGTGGCAACTCCCTGGTGAGTCTGCTGGGGGCTAACGCCAGCGCAGCCCTGGCCACGGTGCTGGGCCAGTCGCTGCTCACCCCGGTGGTGGGGGGCGCGAATGAGCTGTTCGGCGATCGGCTCTCGTTTGCCCTCTATCCGGCCTACTTCGTGGTGCCGGATGTGGCGCCGGGCTCCAGCACCTCCAACCAGTTGCCGTCGAAGCTGGCCCTCGGCGCCGAGATCGGCCTCGACCTCAGCGAGCGCTTCAACTTCTCCGTGCTGGCGGCGCCCGACCGCAGCGACCTGCCGCCCCAGTTCAACCTGCGCTATCAGGCCAGCGACCGGGTGGGGGTGCAGGGCTCGATCGACACCGAAGGCCGCTGGCAGAGCCTGATCCAGATGTTCCTGCGCTTTTAGGGTGCAGGGCAGAGCGGGCACCCCATGGGCCAGCTGATCGGCATTGATCTGGGTGGCACCGCCATCAAGTTGGGGCGTTTCAGCCGCAGCGGTGAGCTGCTGGCGGAGCTGCAGGTGCCCACCCCCCAGCCGGCCATGCCCGGCGGCGTGGTGATGACGATCGTGGAGGCGGTGCAGCAGCTCGATCCCGATCGGTTGGCGCCGCTGGTGGGGGTCGGCCTGCCGGGCCCCATGGATGCGGCCGGCCGGGTGGCGCGGGTGTGCATCAACCTGCCGGGCTGGGAGCAGGTGCCCCTCGCGGAGTGGCTGGAACCGCAGCTGCAGCGCCGCGTCACCCTGGCCAATGACGGCAATTGCGCCGTGGTGGGGGAGGCCTGGACGGGTGCCGCCCGCGGCTTCGACGACGTGCTGCTGCTCACCCTGGGCACCGGCGTGGGGGGCGGGGTGCTGCTGGGGGGGCAGCTGTTCACCGGCCATGGCGGCGCTGCGGCGGAGCCAGGGCTGATCTGTGTGGATCCGGAGGGCCCCCCCTGCAACAGCGGCAACCGCGGTTCCCTGGAGCAGTTCTGCAGCATCGCCGGGCTGGGGCGGCTGTCGCCGCTCGATCCCCGGGAGCTGTGCCGCCGGGCCGATGCCGGCGACGCCGAAGCCCTGGCGGTCTGGCAGGCCTACGGCCGCTGGCTGGGCATCGGCCTCAGTTCGCTGGTGTACGTGCTGACACCCCGGCTGGTGCTGATCGGCGGCGGCCTCAGCGCCGCCAGTGCCCATTTCCTGCCGGCGGCCTGGGCGGAGCTGGAGCAGCGGGTGCAGGCGGAGAGCCGTGCCGGCCTGGAGCTGCGCTGCGCCGCCCTGGGTAACGGGGCCGGTCGCCTGGGGGCCGCCCGGCTGGCGCTGGATCGGCTGGGATGATGCCGCCAGTGCCTGCGCCGGTTGTGAGCGTTCCCGATCCTTCGCCTGAGTTGCTGCAACGGGCCGCCGCCGTGCGCCGGGCGGCCATGGAGCTGGGTCGGCTCAGCGATGGGCAGCGCCAGGCGGCGGTGTTGGCCATGGCCGATGCGCTGCAGGCTGAGGCGGACGCCATCGTGGCGGCCAACCGAGCCGACCTGGAGGCCGCCGCCGCCGATGGCCTGGCACCGGCCCTGGTGGCCCGCCTCAAGCTGGATGCCCCCAAGCTGGCCGCCGCCATCGATGGCGTGCGCCAGGTGGCCCGGCTGCCGGATCCGCTGGGGGTGCGGCAGCTGCACCGGGAGCTCGATGACGGCCTGGTGCTGGAGCGGTTGAGCGTGCCCCTGGGGGTGCTGGGGGTGATCTTCGAGGCGCGGCCCGATGCGGTGATGCAGATCGCCTCGCTGGCGGTGCGCTCCGGTAACGGCGCCCTGCTCAAGGGCGGCCGTGAGGCCAGCCGCAGCTGCGCCGCCATTCTCTCGGCCCTGCGTCAGGGCCTGGCCGGCAGTGCCGTGGCCCCGGCGGCCCTGGAGCTGCTCACCTCCCGTGAGGAGAGCCTGGGGCTGCTCAAGCTCGACGGCCTGGTGGACCTAATCATTCCGCGGGGCTCCAATGAGCTGGTGCGGTTCATTCAGGACAACACCCGCATCCCGGTGCTCGGCCATGCCGACGGCATCTGCCACCTCTATGTCGACCGAGAGGTCGACATTCCCCAGGCCGTGCGGGTGGCCCTGGATGCCAAAACCCAGTACCCCGCCGCCTGCAACGCCATCGAGACGCTGCTGCTGCACCGCGAGGCGGCCCAGCCGTTTCTGCAGCAGGCGCTGCCCGCCTTCGCCGCCGCCGGCGTGAACCTGCGGGGCGATGCCGCCAGCCGGGCCCTGGGGGTGGAGCAGGCCGCCACCGACGACGACTGGCGCACCGAATATTCCGACCTGGTGCTGGCGGTGCGGGTGGTGGACGACCTGCCCCAGGCCCTCGAGCACATCGCCCGTTACGGCTCACGCCACACCGATGCCATCTGCACCACCAACGCCGCCACGGCGGAGACGTTCCTGCGGGGGGTGGATAGCGCCGGGGTGTATCTCAATTGCTCCACCCGCTTCGCCGACGGCTTCCGCTACGGCTTCGGGGCCGAGGTGGGCATCAGCACCCAGACCCTGCCCCCCCGCGGCCCCGTGGGCCTGGAGGGGTTGGTGACCTACCGCTACCTGCTGCGGGGTGATGGCCACATCGCCGCCGATTACGCCGGCGGCGGCCGCAGCTTCAGCCACCGCAACCTGCCCCTGTGACCGCTGCCACCCCCCCCAGCGACCGGATCCTGGTGCGGGGTCTGCGTCTGTGGGCCCATGTGGGGGTGCTCGAACAGGAGCGGCTGTTGGGGCAGTGGTTCGAGCTGGACCTCAGCCTGGGCTTTGATCTGGCCGCCGCCGGGGCCAGCGATCAGCTCGAGCACAGCCTCGACTACAGCCGGGCGATCACGGCCCTGCAGCGGCTGGCCGGCGACCTGTGCTGCCTCACCCTCGAGCACTTCGCCGAGCGGATCTTCGAGACCCTCGAGCAGCTCTACGGGCCGGTGCCGATGGCGCTGGAGTTGCGCAAATGCCAGGCGCCGGTGCCCGGTTTCAGCGGCATCGTGGCCGTGCAGCGCAGCCGCCACGGCGGATGAGCGGGCGTCCCCCGCTGGTGCTGGTGCATGGCCTCTGGGATACGCCCCGCCTGTTTCGCCGACTGGAGGCCGAACTGCACGGCCGCTGCGACGACATCAGCCTGTTCGCGCCCCACCTGCCCCACCGGCTTGGGGCGACGCCGCTGCGGCAGCTGGCGGCCCGGCTGGCCGACTTGATCGAGGCGCGCTTCGGCCGCGACACGCCCCTGGATCTGCTGGGCTTCTCCATGGGCGGCCTGATCGGCCGGCTGTGGTTGCAGGAGCATGGCGGCCATCGCCGCTGCCGCCGTTTCCTGTGCGTGGGCAGCCCCCAGCGCGGCACCCTCGCGGCCCAGTTGGTGCCCCATGCCCTGCTGGCGGGCATCGCTGAGATGAAGCTCGGCAGCCCGCTGCTGCGGGAGCTGGATCGTGAGGCGGCGCTGCTGGAGGGAATCGACTGCCACAGCCTGTTCTGCCCCACGGAACTCACCGTGTTTCCCGGCTGGCGGGCGGTGCTGCCCGTGGGGCGCCGCTGGGCCCTGCCGGTGGCCACCCACCGCCAGCTGATCAGCCATCCGCTGGCCCTGACGGCCCTGGCGGATCTGGTGCTGGCGGATTAATCCAGGCGAGGCGCCTGGCGTGCCGCCTACACCGCCACCAGGCCGGAGTGGCGGATCAGGGCCTCGCTGCTGGGCTGGCGGCCGCGGAAGGCCTCGAACACCTGCTTGGGATCAAGGCTGCCGCCGAGGCTGAGCACGGTGTCGCGGAAGCGGCGCCCCGTGTCGCGGATCTGCTCCTCGTTCTCCAGCCCCACCTCCTCGAAGGCCCCGAAGGCATCGGCGCTGAGCACCTCCGCCCACTTGTAGGAGTAGTACCCGGCGGCATAGCCGCCGGCGAAGATGTGGCCGAAGGAGCAGAGGAAGGCGTCCTCGTCGATCGGAGCCAGCACCGTGGTGGTGGCGGCGATGCTGCGGCGCAGCTGCTCGGGGGTCTGGCCGCAGCCGGGGTGCCACTGGCTGTGGAGCTTGAGGTCCACCAGGGCGAAGTGCACCTGGCGCAGGGTGGCGGCCCCCCCCATGAAGGTGCGGGCCGCGTGCAGCTTGGTGAATTCCTGCTCCGGCAGGGGCTCTCCGCTTTGCCAGTGGCGGGCCATGCCCAGCAGGGTGGCGCGGTCGTAGCACCAGTTCTCCATGAACTGGCTGGGCAGCTCCACCGCATCCCATTCCACGCCGTTGATGCCGGCGGCCTGGGGGCGCTCCACGGTGGTGAGCATGTGCTGCAGGCCGTGGCCGAACTCATGGAAGAGGGTCTCCACCTCCTCGAAGGTCATCAGGCTGGGGGTGTCCCCCACCGGCGGGCTCTGGTTGCAGATCAGGTAGGCCACCGGCAGCACCGGTGTGCCATCGGGGCGGCGGGAGCGCACCAGGCACTCATCCATCCAGGCGCCGCCGCGCTTGCTGCCGGGGCGGCTGTAGGGGTCGAGGTAGAAGGCCGCCAGGGGCTGGCCGGCCGCAGCGCCGTGGGCCTCGAGGATGCGGAAGAAGCGCACGTCCGGATGCCACACGGGGGCTTCGCCGTCGGCCGCTTCGATGCGAATGCCGAACAGGCGGTTGCACAGGGCGAACAGGCCCTCCAGCACCCGCGGTAGCGGGAAGTAGGGGCGCAAGGCTTCGCTGTCGAGCTCGAAGCTCTCCTGGCGCAGCACCTCGGCCCAGAAGGTCACATCCCATGGCTTCAGGTCATCGGCCTCCTGGGCCCCGTGGCGGCGGGCGCAGTCCCGCAGGGCCTGCAGTTCCGCCTGGGCCACCGGGTGGGCGGCGGCGCGCAGCTCCTCCAGCAGGCCCTCCACGGCGGCCTCGGAGTCGGCCATCTTGGCCGCCAGGCTCACCTCCGCCCAGTTGGCGTAACCCAGCCGGCGGGCCTGCTCCCCCCGCAGGGTGAGGATGCGCTCGATCAGGGGCCAGTTGTTGCGCTCGGCGACTCCGTTGTCGTCGGGGCTGCTGTCGTCAGGGCTGCCGTCGTCCTGGCCGGAGGCCCGGCTCACGTGGGCCTTGTACACCCGCTCCCGCAGGTCGCGGCGGCGGCTGTATTTCATGAACGGCGCGTAGCGGGGCATGTCGAGGCCCAGCAGCCAGGGGCCCGCTGCACCACTGGCCTCTTCGTCGCCGGCGCCGCGGGCTGCCTGGGCCAGCTGATCCAGCAGGCTGGCGGGCAGCCCCTCCACCTCCGCGGGATTGCTGAGGCGCAGGGTCCAGCCGTTGGTGGCATCGAGCACCTGGTTGCCGAAGCGGGTGGAGAGTTCGGCCAGCTCCTGGCTGGCGGCATTGAAGGCCTCCTGCTCGGCGCCGCTGAGGCCCACGCCCCGCAGCTGCATGTCCCGCAGTTCCGCCGCCAGGATGCGCCGCTGGGCGCCATCGAGGCCGTGGGCTCCGCCGGCTTCCGCCTGCTGCTGCAGATGCTCGAGGGCCCGGTAGATCACCTGGCTCTGGCCGGCACGGTTGCCGAAGGCCACCACCGTGGCCTGTTGGGCGGCATGGGCTTCCCGCAGCTCCGGGCTGTTGCAGACGCCGTTGAGGTGGCTCACCACCCCCCAGCTCCAGCGCAGGCGCTCACCGAGGCGCTGTAGCGGGTCCATCACGGCGCTCCAGCCCAGGGGGCCGCCGCTGCTGAGCTGCTGGTGCAGGCCCTGCTCGAGCGCTTCCAGCTCCGCTTCCAGTTCGGTGATCAGCTCCGGGATGTGGGCGTTGACGGCCTCCGGGGTGATGGCCTCGTAGCGGGGCAGACCCTCACCGCGCAGGATTTCCGGAAGGCTGGCGACCATCGAGGCTCTCAGGGGCTGGAGCTATTCCAACCGACCGGAGCCCGATGCCGCTGTTCAGCCGAGGGCGGGTAGCCGAAGGGCGACCACGGTGTGCTGGGCCAGGTCGGAGGCCAGGGCGGTGGTGCTGGCTTCGTAGAGGTCGATGGCGATGCGGGGCCAGAAGCCGATCACCAGGGTGGGCACCAGCAGGGTGAGGCCGATCACCAGTTCGCGCGGCTTCATGTCGCCCACCACCGCCAGGGCCGGGATGCGGGGGCCGAAGAACACGCGCCGGCAAAGGCTGAGCAGGTAAACGGGGGTGAGCACCACACCGATGGCCGCCAGCACCACGGCGATCACCCGGAAGCCCACGGTGAAGGCGTCGTTGCTGGTGAGGCCGAGGAACACGGTGATCTCGCTCACGAAGCCACTCATGCCCGGCAGGGCCAGGGAGGCCAGGGAGCTGGCCAGGAAGAAGGCGAAGGTGATCGGCAGCACCTTGGCCAGCCCGCCCATGTTGGGGATCGAGAGGGTCTTGGTGCGCTCGTAGAAGACGCCGGTCACGAAGAACATGGCGGCGGCGATCAGGCCGTGGCTGATCATCTGCAGCATGGCGCCGCTGAGGCCGAGGCTGTCCACGGCGCCGATGCCCAGCAGTACGAAGCCCATGTGGCTGACGGAGCTGCAGGCGATGCGCCGCTTGACGTTGTCCTGGGCGAAGGCGTTGAGGGCGCCGTAGACGATGTTGACGATGCCCAGCACGATCAGGGCCGGGGCCAGCTGCAGGTGCGCCTCCGGCAGCATCTGCACGTTGAAGCGCAGCAGGGCGTAGCCGCCCATCTTCAGCAACACCCCCGCCAGCAGCATCGACACCGGTGCATTGGCTTCACCGTGGGCGTCGGGCAGCCAGGTGTGCAGGGGGAACATCGGCAACTTGACGCCGAAGCCCACCAGGAAGCCCACATAACAGAGCAGTCCGAAGGTGCCGCCGGGGGAACGGGCGATCAGCTCGGAGAGGTTGAGGGTGAAGGGGCCGTTGAGGGCCAGGGCCAGGCCGCTCAACAGGATCAGCAGCGAGGCGGTGGCCGTGTAGAGGATGAACTTGGTGGCGGCGTACTGGCGCTGCTGGCCGCCCCAGATGGCGATCAGCAGGTACACGGGCACCAGCTCCAGTTCCCAGGCCAGGAAGAAGAGCAGGAAATCCTGCGACAGGAACACCAGGGCCTGGGCCGAGGCCTGCAGCAGCAGCAGGGCGAAGTAGAGGCGGGTCTTCTTCTGGATGTTCCAGCTGGCGGCCACCGATAGCAGGGTCACCAGGCCGGAGAGCACCACCAACGGGGTGGAGAGGCCGTCGGCCGCCAGCGACCACTCCAGGCCGATGGCGGGCACCCAGGCGAAGCGCTCCACCAGCTGCAGGCCGGCGATGGAGCCGTCGTAGTGCTGGCTGAACGCCACCACCATCAACAGCAGGTCGGCCAGCAGGGTGACCAGGGCGATGCTGCGGGGCAGCTTCGGGTCGCTGCCGTCGCCGGGCAGCAGCATCAGCAGCGGCGCCACGGCCGCCGGCAGCAGCGTGATCAGGCTGAGCCAGGGAAAGCCGTTGGCACCGAGGGGATTGAGGCTGGACGCGGCCATCGCAGGCAGGTTGGCGTCCATCACGACCTCAGCTCAACGGGCCTCGCGGCACCTGTCTCAACAGGTTGCGCTTGAGACAATGAATCTAGCAGCTGGGTATTTCTGCGTGGGTAGAAATACTCAGTCTTCGAGGGGCTTCCAGCGGCTGCCGATCTGCTGCAGCTGCAGCACTTCCGCCCGGGAGGCCACCCCCTCTTTTTCCCAGGTGCTCACCATGGCGCGGCTGACGGCTCCGGCCACGGTGCGGTTGGTGAGGGCCAGGATGCTGGGGCCGGCACCGCTGATCACCGCCCCCCAGGCACCGGCTGCGATCGCCGCCTGGCGCACGGCGCTGCCCCCCTGGATCAAACCCCAGCGGTAGGGCTCGTGGATGCGGTCGTGCATGCCGTCGGCGATCAGGTCGCCATTGCCGGTGCGCAGCCCCTGCAGCAGCAGGGTGAGGGAGCCGAGGTTGGTGACGGCATCGGGGATCGAGATCGCCTTGGGCATCACCCGCCGCGCCTCGCTGGTGGAGAGCCGGATCGCCGGGATCGCCACCACCGCCACCACCTCCGACGACCACTCGCAGCGCACCACGCGCCAGCGGTGGGAGGCGGCCTTGGCGGTCATGCACAGGCCCCCCAGCAGGGAGGGCACCACGTTGTCGGGGTGGCCCTCGATGTCGATGGCCAGCTCCAGCAGCTTCTCGCGGCTGAGGGGCTCACCAATCAGGGCGTTGGCCCCCATCAGCCCCGCCACGATCGCCGTGGCGCTGCTGCCGAGGCCCCGGGCCGGCGGCACCGCCAGGCGCACCCGGGCCTCCACGGCGATCGGATCCTCGCCGGCCTCCTTCCACACCCGCTGGGCGGCGCGGTACACGAGGTTGTCGGGGCCGCCGCGCAGGTGGGCCCCTTCGCGCCCCTCGATCACCAGTTCGAAGCGCTCGCCATCGCCTTCGATGCAGCGCATCTCAAAGCGGTTGTTCAGCTCGAGGGCGGCGCCGAGGCAATCAAAGCCCGGGCCCAGGTTGGCTGTCGTGGCGGGGACGTTCACCACAACCCCCTGGCCGATGCGGGGGCGGACCATGCGGTCTGTTCTGCTGAGGGTCAGTGTCCCATCCAGCCCAGCAGGGTGCGGGCGCGGCAGGCGGCGCTGAACAGGCCCGCCTCCGGATCGGTGAGGGCCATCACCGGCACTTGCTCGACCATCGCGCTGAGCCGGCCCTTGGCCAGGAAGGGCTCGAGGAAGGCGGCCGACTGCAGCTGCGGGAGCTGTTTGGCAGCGGTGCCGCCCCCCACCCACAGGCCCCCAAGGCAGAGGCTGTGCAGGGCCAGGTCACCGGCGGCGCTGCCGTAGGCCCCGAGCCACAGCTGTTGGGCCCGCAGGGCCAGGGCGTCGCCGGCTGCTGCTGCTGCGGCCACGGCGGCGGGCAGATCGAGCTGGGGGGCGGCCATCAGGGGGTGGCCCGGGCCAGCGGGGTCGGTGGCCAGCAGCCAGCGCATCACCTCCCCCAGGCCGGTGCCGCTCACCACCCGCTCGATCGAGAGGCGCTGCAGCCCCAGATCGGCCTGCAGCCATTGCTTGAGGGCCCACTCCTCGGGGTTGCGGGGGGCGAATTCCCCATGGGCGGCCTCGCTGGCCATGGCCACCAGCCCCTGGGGGGTGGGGACGCCGAAGGCCACCCCCAGGCCGGTGCCGGCCCCCAGGATCGCCACCGGCGCCTGGGGGTCGGCGGGGCGGGGGCGCAGCGGCGCCTGCTGGGTCTTGTTGAGGTGGGGGAGCCCATAGATCAGCACGGCGAAATCGTTCACCAGCTCCACCGCCCCGAGGCCACAGGCCGCCGCCAGGGGGCCCTCCTCCAGCAGCCAGGGCAGGTTGGTGAGCTGCACCCGGCCGCCGCGCACGGGGCCGGCCACGGCGAAGCAGGCACTCACCGGATGGGGCTCATCGCTGGGCCCGGAGGCCAGGAAGTGGTTCACCAGGGCGCTGAAGTCGTCCCACTCGGCCGACACGAAGCGTTCGCAGCGGCGCTGCCGCAGCTCGCTGTGCTCCACGCCGTAGAGGGCCAGCAGCGTTTTGGTGCCGCCGATGTCGCCGGCCAGCAGGGTGCTCATCCCGGCAGCGGCAGCCCCGCCAGGCGCCCGCCGTTGGCCTCGGCGGCGGCCGCCAACAGCAGCTCGGCGGCCACGCTGCCCAGGTCGCCGTCGCGGCGGCTGCGCAGACTCACCTGCTGGCTCTCCGCCTCCTTGGCGCCGATCACCCCGAGCACCGGGATCTTCATCTGCTCGCCGTTGCGGATCAGCTTGCCGAGGCGGTCGCCGGAGTGATCGATGCTGGCCCGTACGCCCGCCGCCTTGAGCTGGCTGAGCACCTGCTCGGCGTAGGGGAGCACCTCATCGGTCACCGGCAGCAGGCGCACCTGTTCCGGGGCCAGCCAGAAGGGGAAATCGCCGGCGTAGTTCTCCGTCATGATCCCGAAGAACCGTTCCAGCGAGCCGAAGATGGCGCGGTGGATCATGATCGGCCGCTGCCGTGAGCCGTCTGCCGCCACGTAGTCGAGGTGGAAGCGCTCCGGCAGGTTGAAATCGAGCTGGATGGTGGAGCATTGCCACATCCGGCCGATGGCGTCCTCGATCTTGAGATCGATCTTGGGGCCGTAGAAGGCGCCGCCGCCCTCGTCGATCTTGTAGGCCCAGCCTTTGCGCTCCAGGGCCGCGATCAGGCCATTGGTGGCCAGCTCCCACACGGCGTCCTCACCGATCGATTTCTCCGGGCGGGTGGAGAGGTTGATCTCGTAGTGGCGGAAATCGAAGGTGGAGAGGATCCGTTCGGTGAGATCGAGGATCGCCAGGATCTCGTCGCTGATCTGCTCCGGCAGGCAGAACACGTGGGCATCGTCCTGGGTGAAGCCGCGCACGCGCATCAGGCCGTGCATCACCCCCGGCCGCTCGTAGCGGTACACGGTGCCCAGCTCGGCCCAGCGGATCGGCAGCTCCCGGTAGCTGCGCAGGGTGCTGGCGTAGGTGAGCACGTGGAACGGGCAGTTCATCGGCTTGAGCTGGTATTCCCGCTCATCCACCTGCATCGGGCCGAACATCGACTCGCTGTAGAAGTCGAGGTGGCCGGAGGTTTTCCAGAGGCTGATGTCGGCCACGTGGGGGGTGTAGAGCAGCTCGTAGCCCGCCTCGAAGTGCAGCTCGCGCCAGAGGTTTTCGATCAGCAGGCGCATGCGAGCGCCGCGGGGGTGCCAGAACACCAGGCCTGCCCCAGCTTCGTCCTCGATGGAGAACAGATTCAGGTCGGTGCCGAGCCGGCGGTGGTCGCGGCGCAGGGCCTCCTGCTTGCGGCGCTGGTGTTCCGCCAGCTGCTCCGGGGTTTCCCAGGCGGTGCCGTAGATGCGCTGCAGCTGGGCGTTGTTCTCATCGCCGCGCCAGTAGGCGCCGGCCACGCTCTCCAGCTCAAACGCCTTGGGGTTGAGCTCGCCGGTGCTCGCCACGTGGGGGCCGGCGCAGAGGTCCCACCACTGCTCCCCGAGGGTGTACAGGGTGATCGGCTCCTGGATGCCGGCCAGGATCTCCAGCTTGTAGGGCTCGTTCTGGGCCCGGATGCGCGCTTCGGCCTCGGCGCGGCTCACCTCGAGGCGCTCGAGGGGGAGCTTCTGGTTGATGATCCGAATCATCTCCTTCTTGATGGCCTTGAGGTCGGCCTCGGTGAAGGGATCCGGGTTGTCGAAGTCGTAGTAGAAGCCGCTCTCGGTCCAGGGGCCGATGGTGACCTGGGCCTTCGGGAACAGCCGCTGCACGGCCATGGCCATCACGTGGCTCATGGAATGGCGGATGCGCAGCAGTTGCTCGCTCTCGCTCGTCTTCGGCAGCTGGATCGCCGGGGTGTCGAGGAGGGCGGCGGTCACGGCGGAGCGGTGGCAACCCCGATCCTACGCAGGCCTTTTCGGGCTCTTCCTAGGCTGAGCGGGTGACTGCGTCCCCCGTCCCCCCGTTCCCGCCGGAGCCCTCCCAGGAGCCAGGCCAGCTGTTGGATCAGCTGCTGGAGTCGCTGTTCGACGACTTTCTGTTCTGGTTCCAGCGCGGGTTGGTGCTGCTGGATCACACCCCTGAGCAGCTGCTCCCCCCCGGGGAGCAGGGATGTCTGCGGCGCGACCTGCAGGAGGGCCTGCAGGCGATCGCTGCGGCCCGGGCCCTGCGGAACGCCTGCTCGACGCCGATGGCGGTGGACCTGGAGGCCATGGCCCCCTGGCATCGGCTGATGATGCGGGTCTGGAACCTGTCGTCGATGCTGCGGGTGGCGGGAGTGGCCTTGCCGGAGGGGGGTTAGCCCCGCAGGCTCTCCAGGTTGTCGCGATAGAAGCGGGCCAGCTCCTCGGGGGTCTTCACCGGCTGGCCGTAGGCGCTGCCGCCGCTGACGCTGGGGAAGGAGGCCCACTCGCGGGCCAGCACCGCCATCACCTCGCGGGTGAGCCCCAGGCGATCGATCTGGTCGAGCACGCCGCGGCGGTCCACCAGGTAGAGGGCGGCCTGGTCCTGGCTGCGGGGCTCGAAGCTGCGCAGCTCCAGCTTCGTGGCGGCTTCGCGCCAGGTGGTGGGCAGGAACTGGTAGGCCCCGGCGGCGGCGCTGCGGTAGCGCTTGGTGACCACGATCTCCGGGTGGCGGGCCAGGCTGCCGAAGCGGCCGCCGCCGTACAGGGTGCGGTAGCCCTCGCCGCCCTGCTTCCAGGTGCCTTCCGCATAGCGGATGGTGTTGAGCAGCGCCTGCCGCTCGGGGGTGATCGTGTACACGCGCTGCTCAGGCTCGGCCCCGCTGCGCCGCTGGCTCCCCTGGGAGGGGCTGGCCAGGGAGCTCACCGCCAGCAGCAGCAGGCCCAGGGCCGTGGCGGCAGCGGTGGTGGAAGGGGACGCCTGTCCCCGGCGGAGCGGAAGGGAGTTGAGCAAACGGCACACGAATCCGGTTGCGGCAAGCCTGCTGGTCGGGCGAGACCCATGGCGAGACGGGGTCCCCGGGGGCTGGACAAATGAGACGCGATGTGCGTATGCAGGGGCATCCCCTGACCCACGGGTGTGCCGACGCTGGGGCTGCGGGGCTTAATGATCAGCCACCTTTATCTTTCCTTCTGGATTGATCAGCCCCTGGGGCGCCCCGCGGCGGCTCAGGCTGACGGCTTCAGCTGGCCGGCAGGAAGCCCAGGGCGCCCCGGGTGCGCTCCAGGGTGGCGTTGGCCACGCTGCTGGCCCGTTCCCGGCCCTGGGCCAACACCTGATCCAGTTGGGCCGGATCGGCGTTGAGCTCGGCGTAGCGCTGTTGGATCGGCCGCAGCGCCTCCACCAGCACCTCCGCCAGCAGGGGCTTGAAACTGCCCCAGCCCATGGCGGCACACTCGCTGGCGGCGGCCTCACGGCCCCTGCCGCTGAGTAGGGCATAGAGGCCCAGCAGGTTGTCGGTTTCCGGTCGCTCGGGGTTGCCGAACTCCAGCCCCATCACCGGATCGGTCTTGGCGCGCTTCACCTTCTTGGTGATCAGCTCCGGCGGATCCAGCAGATTGATGCGCGAGCCCTCGTTGGGGTCGCTCTTGCTCATCTTGCTGCGGCCGTCGGTGAGGCTCATCACCCGGGCCCCCTCCCTGAGGATCAGTGGTTCGGGCACCTTCAGCACCGGGATCGGCTCTCCCTCCGCATCCCGGGGGGCGAAGCGGGCGTTGATGCGCTGCTGGGCGATGTCGCGGGCCAGCTCCAGGTGCTGCTTCTGGTCCTCCCCCACCGGCACCATGTCGGCGTCATAGAGAAGGATGTCGGCGGCCATCAGTACTGGGTAGTCGAGCAGGCCCACCGACACCTGGTCGCCCTGCTTCACGGCCTTCTCCTTGAACTGGATCATCCGCTCCAGCCAGTTGAGGGGGGTGACGCAGTTGAGCAGCCAGCA